>JADHVZ010000040.1 GCA_016783745.1 Candidatus Omnitrophota bacterium
TTCGGATGTCAAATGAACGACAGGGATTCGGAGATAATATACGGGCTTCTTCTTGAGCGGGGGTGGGAGAAGGCCGGATCTCCGGATGAGGCGGACTGCATTCTTTTTAATACATGTTCCGTCAGGGAGCATGCGGAGCAAAGGGCATACAGTAATATGGGTCAGCTCGCCAAATTAAAGAGGCGCAGGCCTGAGCTTATACTGGGATTTGTGGGCTGCACGGCGCAAAAGGATAAGGACCAGGTATTTAAAAGGCTGCCGCACGTGGACCTCGTCACGGGGCCGGGTGAGATCTATAATATACCGGACTATCTGGAGAAGATCATAACGGAGAGGGGGAGGATTCGCGGGACAGACATCTTAGACAGGCCTGATCGGAAAAATCCCCTGCACCTCAAGGGCGGACCCAGGGCATATGTCTCTATAAGCGAGGGTTGCGATAATTACTGCTCATACTGCATAGTCCCGTATGTAAGGGGAAGGCAAAGGAGCAGAAAGAAGGAGCATATCATACATGAGATCGATAATATAACAGACAGCGGCGTTAAGGAAGTCACATTACTGGGGCAGAACGTTAATTCTTACGGTAAAGACCTGAAGAACGGCTATGATTTCATCGATCTGTTAAAAGAAGTGTGCGGTATAGAAGGGGTAAGGCAGGTAAGATTTGTGACATGCCATCCGAGGGATACAGATGAGGCGCTTTTTGCCATTATGAGAGATCTTCCTAAGGTATATAACCATTTACACCTTCCTCTGCAATCGGGTTCAGCCAGAATATTAAAGGCCATGAAAAGAGGATATACCCCCGGGCATTATTTGAAATTGGTTGAAGGCCTCAGGCGCTATATTCCTGATTGCAATCTCACGACTGATATAATAGTGGGCTTCCCGGGCGAAGGCGATGAGGATCACAGGGATACGTATGAGATGATGAAAAAAATAGGCTTTGACAGCGCTTTTATATTCAAATATTCGCCCCGTCCGCCTTCGGCTTCCGCTAAGATCGAAGATGACGTGCCGGAGGAATTAAAAAAAAGGCGCCATTCAACACTTTTGGAATTACAGCGTGATATATCGAAGATGAAAAAAGCCGCGCGAAAACAAGACGCGCTGCCGATGGCTTAAGCCATATTGTAATTAAATGAAAAATATGTTAGAATTGAGGCTGTTATGAAGAAAATAGTGATCGCAGTAATAGCCGTTTTGTCAGTATGTATTTTTTCTGCCGAATCGTTTGCCGGTACGGGGTATTTTAACAGAAGCGCCTCGCGGGGAAAGCTGACAAGAACGTATAAAAGCTCCGCTCTTAATAAAGCGGAAAAGGCCTTTATAGAGGGTGAATACGGAGAGGTCGTCAATATATGTAATGATTATTCGGTAGAGGGCGACAGAGTCAATGACGAACTGCAATATATAGCGGGAAGGGCCCTCCTGAAACTGGGCAGGTTCGACGAGGCAAGAAATCGCTTTTCAAAAGTGGTCAATTATAGTAAGAGCGACGCGCTTTTAGATGAATCGTATATAGGGCTGGCGGATTCGTATTATCTGGAAAACAATTATGAAAAAGCAAAGGAATATTACGAAAAGGTCTTACGTTATTTTCCGGACGCGGATGATATACCCATAGTTTACTACAGGCTGGGCGAATGCTGCGTACAATCAGGCAAAAAAAGTGAGGCTGACGAATATAGCGATAAGCTCCTCCGCCTTTATCCGGATAGCCTGGAAGCGAAGCTCTTAGCCGCAGAGAAATCAGCTTTTGTCACATATAGCGTTCAGGTGGGTTCTTTCGGAAAATGGAATAATGCTAAGAAGCTGCACGATGAATTAAAAACTCAGGGGTTTGACGTAAACATACACACTACAGTCATGGGGCCGTCACGTTTTTACAGAGTCAGGGTGGGGCAGTACGGCTCGCTCAATGATGCCGAAGATATGGCTCGCGGCCTGCGCAATAAAGGCTATTCCGTGAAGATATATCCCTAATCTTTATGCTAAACTTCTTTATATCGGCGTTTTTAGCTGATCTGGCTTTAGGGGCGGTTCTTTTGTCCCTGCCGCTCCTTCTTATTTATAAGTTTGGCGCCGGTTCACTTACGCTCGGACTTTTTGGCGCCTTAGGCTCCCTCATCTATTCTTTAGGCGTTATAGCGGCAGGCAGGCTCTCCGACAGGTTTGACCGTAAAAATATAATTCTGTCCGGCTGCGTTCTTTTTTTAGCGGTATATTTAATCCTTCCCTTCCTGAAAGAGCTGAGATACATTTTTCTGATATATGTATTCGGCGCTATTTCCATGTCACTATTCTGGCCCATCATACAATCCTGGCTTTCGCAGGGCCTGAATAAGACTGATCTGATCAGCTCATTAAAAAATTTTAACGTATGCTGGAGCGCCGGCCTGGCGATCGGTTTTTTGACGGCGGGTTTTTTGTTTTTGTTTAATAATAAATATCCGTTTTTTTTCGGTGCAGCCCTGATCGCGGTGGTCATTGTGGTGATCATGAGGCAGCCGGTTATATCAGAGATCATGGATGGGCCGGTTAAAAAGGCATTTCTTGAGACCAAAAAAGACAGGCCTAAGTCCGCGGAAAAATTCCTGCTTATAGCGTGGTGCGCTAATTTTGTAAGCTGGTATGTGGTAGGCCTGGTAAGGCACCTTTTCCCCAAATTAGGGAGTGAACTTGGATATTCGAGCTCGGAAATAGGGTTTTTTGCTTTTTTGATGTTTTTAGCGCAAACAGTGATGTTTCTTTTGCTCGGGAGGACCCATAAATGGCATTACAGGCTCTTTCCCCTGATCGCCCTGCAAGTATTATCCATTGCCGCTTTATTGACTCTTGCGTTTAATTCTAAAACCGTTTACTTTATCCCGGCCATGTTATGCTTAGGACTTTCCATCGGCATGACATATTTTTCCAGCATTTTCTATAGTCTATACGGTTTTATCGATAAAGGGAAAAAAAGCGGTATTCATGAGTCTTTTATAGGCTTGGGAGGGTTATTCGGGCCTTTGGTGGGAGGTATTGCCGCCCACACCTTCGGCGTAAGGGCCCCGTACGTCACAGCCGCGGTATTATTGGCAGTTGCTATTATAGTCGAATCTATTTTATACAGAAAAAGCGATCGATGACAGAAAAAAAACCCCTGATCGTATTTATTCTGGGTCCTACGGGTACAGGCAAGAGCGATATTGCCGTCAGGCTTGCGAAGAAAGCAGGCGGCGAGATCATCTCATGCGATTCAATGCAAGTGTATAAAGGTATGCGGATCATAAGCCAGCAGCCGCCGGCAAAATTACTGCATACAGTTGCCCACCATCTTATCTCAATGATAGATCCTGATAGAGAATGGAGCGCGGCAGATTTTATCGATAAGGCCCGTCTGGCCGCACGCCGAATAGTAAAACGTAAAGGGATCCCGATAGTAGTGGGCGGGACGGGCCTGTACGCGAGATCCCTTATTAAAGGATTATTTTTATCACCGCCAAAAGACGATAGATTAAGAAGGTCTCTTTTACGGCGATCCGAAAGGTTCGGCCGGAAAAAACTATATGAGAGGTTGCGCGTGATAGACCCGGTTTACGCGAAAAGGATACATCAAAACGATCTTCGCAGGATCGTCAGGGCTCTGGAGGTGTATAAGCTTACCGGCAAGCCGATCTCTGAGAAGCAACGGGAAAGAGCCGGGATCGAAGATGAATATGATGTCCGTATATTTATAGTCAATAGAGAGCGCGAGAAGCTGTACGAGAGGATAGACGAACGTGTAGAGAATATGTTTAATGCCGGCATTATAAACGAGGTAAAGCGGCTGAGAAAACGAAGGATAAGCAAGACCGCTAAGGCCGCATTAGGTTACAGCGAGATCAGCGATCATATTAACGGAAAATGGGCTCTTGATGAAACGAAGGAGCTTATTAAGAAGCATACGCGGCGCTACGCGAAGAGGCAGCTGACCTGGTTCAGAAGGGAAGAAGGCGCCGGGTGGTTTGATCTGACGACAAAAAAAAGCGAAACTGTTCTGGTGAATAAGCTGGCGAAGGAGATAAAAAGAGGAGAGCGGGATGGTTTTCCTGGATATAGTAAAGGCTAGAAGGAGCATAAGGAAGTATTCTACAAAACCTGTCCGAAGGGAAGCAATAGAGAGATGTCTTGAAGCAGCCAGGCTGGCGCCGTCGGCTTGCAATTCTCAGCCCTGGCATTATATTGTCGTCGATGAAAAGGAGCTGAAGGCCACACTCGCCGCCGCGGCTTTTTCAGGCATATACTCCATGAATTCGTTTGCCAGGGGCGCGCCTGTCCTCATTGCCGTTATCACGGAGCTGTCAACTTACGCGGCCAGGCTTGGAGGCCAGCTAAAGGGTACTCAGTACAGCTTAATAGACCTCGGGATATCCTGCGAGCATCTTATCCTGCAGGCCGAAGAGGAAGGATTAGGCACATGCTGGCTGGGCTGGTTTAATGAAGGCGCGGTAAAAAAAGTTTTAGGGGTACCAAAAGATAAGAAAATCGATATAATGATAAGCGTGGGCTATCCCGAAACCCGTCCCGCTAATGAGAGGCCGAGAAGATCTATAAACGAGATCAGGAGATATAACTTAAAATAATGAAGAAGTTATTTTTCCGACTTTTAATCATCTTTGCGCTGCAGATCCCCGGCGTGTTTTATATCTGTGCTGAGGCGGATGCCGAGGAGGCGGAATTCGCGGCCGCCAGGGAGAATATGGTCAAGACTCAGATAGAAGCGCGCGGGATAAAAGATAAACGCTTGCTTACGGCTTTGCGCGAAGTAGAACGTCATAAATTTGTCCCGGATGAGATGAAGCCTTTCGCTTATAATGATTACCCGCTGCCTATCGGGGAAGGACAGACGATCTCACAGCCTTATATAGTCGCGTTGATGACCGAGCTGCTTAAACTCAAAGGGAGCGAATCTGTGCTTGAGATCGGCACAGGAAGCGGTTATCAGGCGGCGATACTTGCTGAGTTATGCGCTAGCGTCTATTCTGTTGAGATCCTTGAATCCCTTGCGCTCCGCTCCAAAACACTGCTAAGGGAACTTGGATATCAGAATATCGAAGTCAAATACGGCGACGGCTACCTTGGGTGGGAAGAACACGCCCCCTTCGACGCTATTATTGTCACATGCGCGCCTCCCCAGATACCTCAGTCGCTTATTGAGCAGCTTAAGGACGGAGGGAGAATGATCATTCCTGTCGGTGAGGCATTTCAAAAACTTGAGTTGATAGAGAAAGATGCCGAAAAGACGATCACTAAAGATATAATACCGGTCCGTTTTGTGCCCATGGTTCATGGCAAGGATTGAACTTGAATCTGATGATCAGGATCTTAGCGCGTATAATTATTTACACGGCCCTTATCATAGGGGGGCTTTCTTTATATACATTTCTGATCTCTATACGTCCTCCCAGATATGTGACTAATGTTAAACCGCTGGATCTTGGAATGGATTACGAGGACGTTGAGATCTTCACCGAAGACGGCATCAGGCTCAGCGGATGGTATATACCGTCTGATAACGCCGGGAAAAAGGCCGTAGTCGTATGTCACGGCTATCCTGTTGATAAGGGAAACGTGCTGGGCTTCGCCACATTTCTCCACGAAAAGTTTAATCTTCTTTTTTTCGATTTCCGGGCTATGGGTAAGAGCGCGGGCAGGATCACTACAGCGGGGTGGCGTGAGAGAAAGGATTTTAACGCCGCTGTAGAGTTCCTCAAAATCAAAGGCATGGAGAAGATAGGCGCGGTTGGATTCTCGATGGGCGGCGCGGTTATAATTATGGCGAATAATCCGGATGTCGATGCTATAGTGACTGAATCGGCCTACGCGGATCTCATGTCCGTACTGCATCTGATGTACCGTGATTTCTGGATATTCCGGTATCCGCTTGTCTCGGCGACAGATATGTGGTCAAGGTTGATTCTCGGAGTCAGCTTGTCTCAAAGCGCGCCGAGGAAGTTTATCCGGGACATAAAGGCGCCTATTTTTTTGATACACAGCGAGAGGGACAGCCAGATACCGGCCGAGCACGCCAGGATATTGAAAGAGGCGAACCCCGCCGCGAAGCTGTGGATAGTTGATGAAGCCGACCACGGCGAGGCCGGCGCCATTCACCGCGCCGAGTACGAAACCCGTATCCTGGAATTTCTTGTGTCATCGATGAGGGAATAGTATGTAATTAGTATCTCTTGAGGTTACGAAAGGTTACAAGGGGAAGAGGCATATAAAATTACAAATTTCAAATATCACATCACAAACAAATTCAAAATCTCAAATTCAAAATTCAAAACAACGTGTTTGGAATTTGGTGCTTGTTATTTGTTTGTTATTTGTAATTTGTTATTTGTGATTTACTAACAATAAGCTTATTTGGGCAAATTCATGGTCTCAATTATCGTTAATCGTTTATTGTTGATCGTATATTCGGTTTTCGGTTTACGGTTTTCGGTAAAAGAATCCGAGAACCGAGAACCGAGAACCGAGAACCGAGAACCGAGAACCGAGTTACGAGCGTCTCTGCGAAATAACAAACGATTCGAGAGGACATATAGTATTTGTGGAGCGAGAGGATTATCAACATTGCTTATATAGCTATAGGCATAGAAAAGCATTGAAAATACGGGATATTCTGTTATAATCAGTTTCTATGAAGAAGAAAAAAAGACTCCATTCAGGATCATGCCCGAGAAGGGCAGGCAGGCTGAAGGACGGTTTTTCCGATGATCTGCAGCCGCTGAAGCCGCTCGATCTTTCAAAAGTCAGGACCGTGAACGATCTCGTTACGCAGATGGCACACACCTCTTTCGGCGGGCGCAATATCGGGGAGGCTGCGGATGTCCTTTATAGTATGAAGAAGGATAAAGACTGTTTTGTGGTGCTCACGATATCAGGCGCGATGACTGTAGCGAAGATGGGGCTGGTCATCTCAGACATGATCGATCACGGACTTGCCGGGGCCGTAGTCTCGACAGGGGCTTTAATGGCTCACGGTTTTGTGGAAGCGGCCGGAATGGCGCATTTCAAGTACGAAAGCGATATGGATGACAGGGAGCTTTATCATTCCGGTTACAACAGAGTCTATGATACGCTTGAACTGGAAAAGAACCTGGATGATGTGGAGATAGTGTTCAAAAGTGTGCTGGACGGCATAGACAGAAGCAAAGTATTGTCCAGCGCCTTCATAAACGAAAAGCTCGGAGAATATCTGGCGAAAAAAACTAAGGCGAGGGGAATATTAAAAAGCGCTTATTTAAAAAAAGTACCTGTCTTTGTTCCCGCGTATACAGATTCCGAACTGGGCCTTGATCTGGGCATCTACAACAGGACGGCAAGGCTTAAGAATGAAAAGGCCTTCGCCTTTGATCCGTTTATAGATCTGGAAGATTTTACAGAATTAATAAAGAGGCAAAAGAAGATAGGGATATTTACGATAGGAGGGGGAGTCCCCAGAAATTGGGCCCAGCAAGCGGGGCCTTATCTGGATATCATAGACAAGCGCGTTAAGACGGGCGGAGGATTTAAACGCTATCAATATGGCGTAAGGATCTGCCCGGAGCCGGTCCATTGGGGCGGGCTTTCCGGATGTACTTATTCTGAAGGCATTTCATGGGGTAAATTCACTCCGCCCGCCGAAGGCGGCAGATGGGCGGAAGTTTATGCGGATGCCACAATAGCTTTACCACTTGTAGTAAAGGCGGTACTCGAGAGATTAAATAAAGGGGGATAAAAATGACAAAGAAAAAAGTTATATTAACAACGGAAGCGCCTCAGCCGAGAGGTCCATACTCGCAGGCAGTTATTCATAACGGTATCTTATATATCTCGGGACAGGGTCCTGTAGATCCGGTTACCAATAAGTTGATAAAAGGCACAATCGAGCAGGAAACTACTCGTACACTCGAAAACATCAAAGCGATCATTTTAGAAGCCGGTGGTGATCTGGAGAACGTGCTGAAAATAACATGTTATCTGGCTGACATTGATGATTTTTCAGCATTTAATCATGCGTACAAGGGTTATTTTATAAAGGAACCGCCTGCGCGCACTACGATACAAGCGGCAAAGTTAATCTCAGACATAAAAATAGAGATGGATGCCCTGGTAGCAGTTTAGCTGGCGGGAATCCGCCGAAGCCAAACACTCCAGTATTTGGCGAAGGAGGATGGACGCCCTGGTGGCAATTTAGTAAAAATAATCGGAAGGTAGAATCTTATGAGTCAGAGAAAAAGAAGGAAGCTGGGATTCACAGCAAAAAATAAGCGAAAGAAAAAACGCGCAAGACTTAAAGCAGTCGGAAAAGATCCTGATAAATATTATATCTCCGGTGTTTTTGTCGGAGAATAACCCTGAGTAGATAATCTTCCGGCTTTAGCTATGTGTAATGCGAGCGAAAATTGTACGCGTTTTTATTTTTGATACATTTTAAATCTCTTTTGAAATCGTTATTTTTATAGCCTAATATCTTTCATATGATAGTGTTAGGAGCGTTAAGCATAATTAAAAAGTTACATATTGACTTTGATGATGATGTGTGATATACTTCTTAACAAAGAAAAATTAAAAGCTTTTATAAATACAAAGGAGATAAAAAATGAAATTAAAAAGCGGGATTTTTCAATACCAGAAACTCACCGATAAAGAGAGAAAGAACCTGATGCTTTTAGACATTATAATGCAAAAAGGGC
>JADHVZ010000023.1 GCA_016783745.1 Candidatus Omnitrophota bacterium
ATGGTATATACTCCTATTTAGTAAGACTAAAATGGAGGATTATCCAAAATGAGAGATATAAAAAGGATCTTGGATATAAAGCTCCCAGAACGTCAATCCGCGTTTCTGTGGGGGCCCAGGAAGACGGGTAAAACCTCATACTTGAAGAAGCATTTCCCCAACAGCCTGATTTATGATTTTCTAAAAACAGACCTCTTTATAGAGATGTCGAAGAATCCCGCTTTATTGAGAGAGCGGATACTATCAAAAGATAAGAACGTCCTGATGTATCCGGTCATACTTGACGAGGTGCAAAAGGTCCCCCAGATTCTTGATGAAGTGCACTGGTTAATCGAAAACAAGGGATTGAGGTTTATCCTTTGTGGATCCAGCGCGAGAAAATTAAAAAGAGGACACGCTAATCTCTTAGGGGGAAGGGCGTGGCGCTATGAAATGTTTCCTCTCGTTACAGCCGAGCTCAAAAGGATAGATCTCCTGCATGTTTTAAATCATGGCATGATACCCCTGCATTATTTGCAGGGCGATGGCTACAAAAGATCTTTAAAGGCCTATGTGCAGGACTATTTGAAAGAGGAGGTCTTTGCCGAGGGATTGACGCGGAATATCCCTGCGTTCTCAAAGTTTTTTGACGCATTCGGTTATTCACACGGCGAGCTTACCAATTATTCCAACATTGCACGTGACTGCGGGGTAGATTCCAAGACGGTTAAGGAATACTATCAAATCCTTGTAGACACATTGTTGGCAGTGAGGATCGACCCTTTCAAGAAGAGGCAATCGCGGCAGGTCATAACTAAGGCGGCGAAATATTATCTGTTCGATGTAGGGATTGCCGGTTATCTGACAAAACGACATCTGGAGGAAGAGAAGGGCGAAGGATTCGGCAAAGCGTTCGAGCATTTTTTGCTGCTGGAGATAGTAGCCTACCGGTCTTATCATGAGCGGGACTTCGAAGTTAATTTCTGGAGGACAAAGACAGGGCTTGAAGTAGATTTTGTGCTCGGGGGAGGAAAGATCGCCATAGAGATAAAAGGGGCAAACCGTGTGGATAAAAGGGATATGACAGGGCTAATTGCTTTTATGGAAGGGCATTCTCCGAAAAGAAGTATTATTGTTTGCAATGAACGGGAAAAAAGACTTCATGGTAAAATAGAGATACTGCCATGGGATAATTTTATATATGAACTATGGCAAGGGAATATCTTGTAAGAGATCCTGCTATCGGCATTGAGTAGCGCGGGGAGCCGGAGAAAAAGAAGGGTTTCATCAAAATGTTCGTTAAAGGCATAGAGTAGTCCATTCTTCCCGCGAACAAGCCAAAATTACGCTTTACATAGAGCCATTATCTGATATAATGGCGGGAGCTAAAACGTGCAACTAAGGGGACAGACACTTTTTATCATAAGGCGCCGTAAAACCCCTGGCTTTAGCCATGGGGATATAAGACCCCTCCTTTAAAGGAATTAGGAGGGTCTATCCCTGTGGATAAGGCGCTTGGCACGAAGTGCCAACAATTAGAGTTTGAACTATGACAATCAAAAAGAGCTTCAAATACAGACTCAGATTAACTAAAGAACAGGAGTCCCTCTGCAACCAGACAGCAGGCTCATGCCGCTATGTGTGGAACAGGGCCTTAGCCCTGAAGAAGGAGCTCTGGGAGAAGAAGAAAGAGAATCTATCTTGTTTTGACTTAAATAACCTGCTTGCAGAATGGAAGAAAGAGCTTGAATGGCTATCTACTTCACCTTCTCAGTCTCTCCAACAGGTGAATAAGGACCTAGATCAAGCCTTTAAGAACTTCTTCCGAGGAAGGGGCTATCCTAAGTTCAAAAAGAAAGGAATCCATGACTCATTCAGACTCCCACAAGGAGTAACGCTACTAAATCAGCTATCAAAGAAAGCAGGCCAGGTACAACTTCCCAAACTAGACATAGTCCGCTTCACTAAGACAAGAGAGATTAATGGAACAATAAAGCATGTAACCATATCAAAGACTTGTAAAAACTGGTATATCTCATTTAACTGTGTAGTAGATATCCCCAAACCTAAGGAAATACCCCAATCTCACATAGGAATAGACAGAGGCATAAAGACATTTGCCCAATGTTCAAATAGGGAAGCTATACCTACAATATCACCACTAAAGAAGAACCTAAAAAGACTTGCTAAACTACAGAGAGAGCTTTCAAGAAAGAAGAAGTTCTCCTCAAACTGGAGAAAAACCAAACAAAAGATACAGAAACTCCACAACCATATAGCAAATCTAAGAAGTGACTTTCTACACAAGGCCTCCACACAATTAACTAAGAGCCACAGCTTAATTGTAATGGAAGACCTGAAGACAAAGGATATGGCTAAATCAGCCAAAGGAACCAAGGAGAACCCCGGAACAAATGTAAAGGCCAAATCAAGCCTAAATCGTTCCATCCTTGACCAGGGTTGGTATGCATTCCAGAACTACCTCTCCTATAAACTCAATTGGAGAGGCGGTAGACTAATACTTGTATCTCCAAGGAATACAAGCATAGAATGTAGAATTTGCCACTATATCTCAAAAGAGAACAGGATAAGCCAGGAAGTATTTCAGTGCCAGAGCTGCGGACATACAGAAAACGCAGACCTGCACGCAAGTATAAACATCTTATCCAGAGGGATAGACCCTCCTAATTCCTTTAAAGGAGGGGTCTTAGCCGCGGGACACGCGGTCATAGCCTGTGGAGTGGAGGCATTAGCTTCCACAGCGAAGCAGGAACTCCTGATACGAAAGTCCCGAAGCTTCGGGATATAAGTTGGAGAATCCCCTAGCTTTAGCTATGGGGAGATGTCAACAGTGTTGTCTGTTTCTACTCTGTAAAAAGTGTCTGCCCCTTTTTTTCAAGGATAAGCCATGTGCGGGATAATAGGATACATTGGAGACAGGGAAGCTACGGAGGTCATAATCGACGGCCTTACTCGCCTTGAATACAGGGGCTATGACTCCGCTGGCATCGCTGTCCTCAACGACAGCGGCATCGAGATCAGAAAAAGGCCGGGTAAACTCAAAATCTTAAAAGCGGACCTGAAAAAGATGCCCTTAAGCGGCCACATAGGCCTTGGCCACACCCGCTGGGCCACGCACGGATTGCCAAATGAGCCGAATGCCCATCCCCATACAGACTGCAAGAAAAAACTCGCCCTTGTGCATAACGGCATCATCGAAAATTACCAGCAGTTAAAAGACAACCTTATCAAAGAAGGCCACAGGTTCAAGTCCTACACTGACACCGAGGTCATAGCGCACCTTGTAGAAAAACATTATGACGGAAACCTGGAAGAAGCCGTGAGGCGCGCCGTAAAAGAACTGCGGGGCGCATACGCGATAGTCGTGCTTCATAAGGATGAGCCGGACAAAATGGTAGCGGCGCGATGCGAGAGTCCTCTTATAGTCGGGATCGGAAAGTCAGAGAATTTTCTGGCAAGCGATATCCCCGCGGTTCTCAAATATACCAATAAGGTGATCTTTATGGATAATCTTGAGATAGCCTCTATCACTAAAGATTCCGTGAAGATCATGGATTATAATAAAAGGCCCGTCAAAAAGAAAATATCCGAAGTCAAATGGGATGTCACGCAGGCTGAAAAAGGCGGGTTTAAACATTTTATGCTCAAAGAGATCCACGAACAGCCGAAGGTCATATCCGGCATATTAACCGCCAGGACGCGCGGAAGCAATATCCGCTTTGAGGAACTAAAAATCAAAGACAGCGCGCTAAAGCGGATCAAAAAGATCGCTATAGTGGCGTGCGGAACAGCCTATCACGCGGGGCTAAGCGGTAAATACATGACAGAGTGGCTCGCCCACGTTCCGGTGCTCGTCGACACCTCAAGCGAATTCAGATATAGAAGCCCTATAATCGATAAAAATACACTTGTCATAGTCATATCCCAATCCGGCGAGACAGCCGATACGCTGGCGGCCCTGAGGGAAGCCAGAAAAAAAGGCGCGAAGGTGCTGGGCATAGTCAATGTGCTGGGCAGTTCTATCGCGCGCGAGGCCGACGGTGTAATATATACTTATGCGGGGCCGGAAATAGCGGTTGCCTCTACTAAGGCTTACACTGCGCAGCTTGCCACTCTTTATCTATTCAGTTTATATCTTGCCGGGCTCAGAGGGCAGAGGCCAAAGGCAAAGATCAGGGCGTATCTAAATGAACTCCGGAGAGTGCCGGAGCTTATAGAAAAAATACTTAAGCGCTATGGCATGGAAAGATCCGATATGATACAGAAGGCCCATGAATTTAACCGCGAATACCACAGACGTCTTAAACTGTACTATAAGGGTGACCCGGAAGGTAAAAGGCGCGCGCCTAACTGCTGCTTTCTGTTTTTAGGCAGAAATGTGAATTACCCGAGCGCGCTTGAAGGCGCCCTGAAGCTCAAAGAGATATCCTATATAAGCTCGGAAGGCTATCCTGCCGGTGAGATGAAACATGGGCCCATTGCGCTCATAGATGAAAACCCCTGGGTAGTGTGCATCGTGCCTGATTCAGACCTGCACGAGAAGATGATATCCAACATCATGGAGATACTGGCCCGCAGAGGGATAGTAGCCGCGATAGCGACAGAAGGGGACGAGAAGCTGAGGAAAATAGGGGTCGATTATATCATGGAAATTCCTTACATAGAGCAGACACTTACCCCGTTTTTAGTGGCGATACCATTACAACTGCTCGCCTACTATGTGGCGCGCGAATTCGGCGAAGAGATCGATCAGCCCAGGAATTTAGCGAAGTCGGTTACAGTTGAATAAATAGTCTATCGTTTATCGTTGATCGTTAATAGTATATCGCAAGAGACGGGATTTTTACGATTGACGATAGACGAATAACGATAAACGAGTATCGGCACCATGCCAGGCAAACTATATATCGTATCCACCCCGATCGGTAATCTCAAAGACATCACCCTGCGGGCTATCGAGACCTTGAAGCAGGCCGATCTTATAGCTGCTGAAGATACCCGCCACACGAAGATCCTTACCTCCCATCACGGCATAAACACACCCATCACTAGTTATTTCGAATACAATAAGGTCAGGAAGGCAGACCACCTTATCCGCCTATTAAAGGAAGGTAAGAGCGTAGCGCTTGTCTCTGATGCAGGAACACCCGGCATTTCTGATCCGGGGTTCGTTATCATAAAAAAGGCGCTTGAAGAGAATATCGATATATGCCCCATCCCGGGCCCGACGGGATTCTTAACCGCGCTTAGCGTATCCGGCCTCCCGACGAACAAGTTTGTATTCGAGGGGTTCCTTTCCAATAAATCCTCGCAGAGAAGAAAGCGCCTGAAAGAGCTTTCCATGGAAGAGAGAACCGTCATCATCTATGAGTCCCCCCACAGGCTCCTTAAAACCCTCCAAGATATGCTCGATGTTCTGGGCGATATCCGTATCGTATGCGCCCGCGAGCTCACCAAAAAATTCGAAGAAGTCCGCCGCGAAAAGGTAAGCGAATCCATAGAGCACTTCTCAAATACCAAGATATTAGGCGAATTCATCCTCCTCTTTCACTCCTCGCTTTAAAAAGGCCGAGCGGCCTTTTTAAGCCAAAAATCGGGAGGCCGAGATTCTATAGGCGTTTTTCTTTTGCAACATGCAAATATTTTTTTCTCTACACAACTGCACGAGAGGAATATTATTAAGGACTTCCTGAACTTCAAGATGATGTCTTTCGATGGAAACATCGGAATATTTAGCCTCTATTAAGAGCCACGGCTTTTCATTTTTTGCAATAAGAAAATCGGTTTCCTCTTTTTGTTTGTTCCGAATATAGAATAGGGAATATCTTTCTCCGGTTGCGTCCATCCATAAATTCAGCATTGTTATTAATTCTACCGCAACGTAATTCTCAAATCTTTTTCCCGCGTCTTTTACGCGGGTCCAATCATAAAGATAGCATTTAGGAGCTTTTAATAACGAACGTTTAATATTTTTTGAATATGGATATATTCTAAAAGAGAGATAAAAATCTTCCAATCTTTTCAGGTAATTTTTTATAGTCGGAGAACTTAGTTCAAGATGCGATGCAATGGATGATACGGAGATGGGGTTTCCGACCATCTCGGGCAATAACTTGTAGAGATCATAGAGATATTCCTTATCGATGATTCTTGTTAAGGCGCCTATGTCTTCTTTTATAACCGTATCCAAATAATCCTGCGCCCATTTTGAATGAAACGCTTTTGATTGTTTTATGAGCGGCTCGGGAAAACCGCTGTATTCCAACAGGAGAGACAACTCATTTTCAGCACAAACTACGGAATCTATTTTTCGCCCTACAAATTCCTCCGCTCTTTGCGGTATAACGAGAGAAGTAAAATTCTTATTTACCAACTCAGCAAGCGATAGGGGAAAAAGATGAAATGTAAAGTATCGCCCGGATAGACTGTCCCCTGCGCGTCTTGATATGTCAAATTTGGCGGAACCGGTTATTATAAAATGGTATTTCTCAAAAGAACTGTCAAAAATACCTTTTATTATGTTTTTCCATCTCGGCATTTTGTGTATTTCATCGAAACATATCCATGCCTTTTTTGAAGAGGGAGCCGTATTCGCGGTAAAAAATAGCTCATTCTCTTTGTATTTATTGCGGACAGAACGCAGGTCCCAAAGATAGTAAAAGCTTTCACAATTTTCCTGCTTTAATTTTAACCTGGCAAGAGTAGTCTTACCCGATTGCCTGGGGCCCGTTATAAACCTCATTTGACGACCCCATTCCCGAGAAAAGGCTATTTTATATAGCGCCCTTTTTATCATATATAATAGTATACACTATCTGTTTAAAATAGTCAAACTATTTTTAATATACGATTAAAATAGTCATAATAGAAACGAATCCATCCGCCACTTCTCAAAGACGAAAATCCTCGGCGAATTCATCCTCCTCTTTTACCCCCAAAGCTAAAAGTGTACCAGTTACTCTTGTAAGCCTATGTGGCGCAAGGGGTTAGGAGCAGGTGAAACGGTCCCTTTGTTACAGTGACCGATAATGACGGCCTGACCGGTTCTACATCCTGTGTAGTTACAGTCACTTCAAGTGGTATGCTATTAGGCGATGTTACGGGCAACGGGAATGTCTCAGCGTATGACGCGTCGTTAACGGCCCAGTATGCTATAGGCCTTATAAGTTTAGCGGCGGATGAAGTCTTGCGGGCAGACGTCACGCAAAATGACGACATCTCAGCCTATGACGCGTCCTTAATAGCGCAATACGCGATCGGCCTCATAAGTAGCTTTTAGTGGGGGTATTTCTGTAAATAGTACTTGACAAAGTAGAAAGCGTGTGATAGCATAACAGCAACACACAGACCTTTTAATATCGGTCCCGAGAGGCCGAAAAAGGAGAATAAAATGCAATTGCAGTGTTATAAAATGAACCTGCTCACCTTAAAGGTGGGGAGGTCATTTTTTTTACCCGATTTATCGGGTATAAAAATGACCCCGAGCCCGAAGTGGCGAGGGGTCATTTAACAAGGAGATGTTATGACTCTTAGGGGAAAATCAAAGCTTATGACTAAAGAGGCCTTGGATAAGGCTGTCATGCGCATATCGCATGAGATACTTGAGAAAAACAAGGCCATCAAGGATCTTGCCATTATCGGGATCAGGAACAGGGGGGAATACCTTGCTTACCGCATCGCGGATAATATAAAGAAGATCAGCGGCCAGGAGGCCTCCCTGGGCATACTGGATATAACATTGTACAGAGACGATCTTACGGAAGTCGCCGAGCAGCCGCAGGTGCAGGAGACAAGGATAGACTTTGATATAAGCGGCAAAGATATAGTCCTGGTAGATGATGTGCTTTATACGGGCCGCACTATACGCTGTGCGCTGGATGCGCTGATAGATTTCGGCAGGCCGCACAGGATACAGTTAGCGGTACTCGTTGACAGAGGGCACAGAGAGCTTCCTATACGGGCGGATTTCGTGGGGAAGAACGTCCCTACGTCCTTAAAGGAAGTGGTAGAGGTACGCCTTAACGAATCCGACGGCAAGGATGAAGTCGTGATATGCGAAAAGGAATAATTTGATATGGCTACTACAACCCTCTTAAATACTCAAAAGAAGGAATCAAGGTGGGGTATGACGAAAAAGAATGTGATATGGAAAAGAAAGGATCTGCTTGGCCTGGAGGACCTGAGCGCCGATGAGATCGCTCTGATCCTGGACGCCGCAAAGTCTTTCAAGGAAGTGTCGACCAGAAAAGTGAAAAAGGTGCCGACCTTAAGGGGCAAGACCATAGTGAGCCTCTTTTTTGAGCCGTCCACAAGGACGCGCATCTCTTTTGAATTAGCGGCAAAAAGGTTAAGCGCGGATACGATCGGCATAACAGCTAACTCATCAAGTGTGCTGAAGGGCGAGACGCTGAAAGACACCGCCAAGAATATCGAAGCCATGAATGTGGATGTAGTCATATTAAGGCACTCCACCCCGGGCGCGCCGCATCTTTTAGCAAAAGTTTTGGGCCCGTCCATCATCAATGCCGGAGACGGCGCTCACGAGCACCCCACGCAAGGGCTTCTGGATCTTTTCACTATAAAGGAAAAGAAAGGCACTCTTAAAAATCTGAAGGTCAGCATTATCGGTGATATAGCGCATTCAAGGGTGGCGCGTTCAAACATCTGGGGGCTTAAGAAAATGGGCGCGGATGTTACAGTATGCGGCCCCAGTACGCTTATGCCGGTCGGGATAGAACGGATGGGGGTAAAGGTGACAAATGACCTGGACCAGGCGATAGAAGGCGCGGATGTA
The DNA here is from genome assembly GCA_016783745.1 of Candidatus Omnitrophota bacterium. GTDB lineage: Bacteria > Omnitrophota > Gorgyraeia > JAHIPI01 > JAHIPI01 > BS750m-G14. The sequence continues at coordinate 8,795 of JADHVZ010000023.1, forward strand.
TTGAATGTGCTAAGGATACAGGTCGAAAGACAAAAGAAAGGCTTATTGCCTTCGATAAGGGAATACATAAATCTGTTCGGAATAAACAGGCAGCGTCTGAAGAACGCTAAGGATGACATGTTGATCATGCATCCCGGGCCGATAAATAGAGGTGTGGAGCTGACCCCCGATGTAGCTGACGGCCCATGCTCTGTGATACTTGAACAAGTCGCAAACGGTATTGCCGTGCGGATGGCGGTCCTCTTCCTTGTGACAGGAGGCAAGGAATGATCCGCTTTCCCGAGACAGCGTTATCGATAGGAGTAAAAATATGGATATATTGATAAAAGACGGATACATTTATGATCCGGCCAACAGGAGAGAAGGTAATTTCGATATCCTGGTCTCCTGCGGCAAGATCAAGACGGTGGCTAAGAAAATAAAGGCACAAGCGTCCAAGGTCATCGATGCCAGGGGCAAGGTGATCCTTCCCGGCTTAATAGACATGCACGCCCATCTTAGGGAGCCGGGCAGAGAGGATGCCGAGACCATAGAGACCGGGCTGAGCGCCGCTCTGAGCGGAGGTTTTACGGGTGTATGCGCTATGCCGAATACAGAACCCTGCTGCCATAATCAGGAAGTAGCGGAATTTTTACTGAAAAAAGCGCAAGTTTTGGGGAAGGCCAATCTTTACCCTATCGGGGCGATAACCAAAAACCGCGAAGGTAAAGAGCTCTCCGAGATGAGCGAGCTTAAAAATGCCGGCTGCGTGGCTATATCCGATGACGGAAACTCCGTAAAAGATACCGCGATCATGCGCCGCGCGCTCGAATATGCCCACATGCTCGACATGCCGGTCATATCTCATTGCGAGGACACAGACCTTTCAGCTGATGGGGTGATGCACGAAGGCTATATATCGACGGAGATGGGGATGAAAGGTATGCCTGCGGTCTCTGAGAGTACTATAGTGGCGAGAGACCTGCAGCTGGCGGAATTTACCGGCGCGCGCATCCACATCGCGCATGTAAGCTGTAAAGAGTCCTTAGATCTTATAAGAGCCGCCAAGGCAAAGGGCATAAGAGTGACCAGCGAAACATGCCCGCACTATCTGGTCCTTACGGATGAAACAGTGAAGAGTTTTGATTCGAACTTCAAGATGAACCCGCCGCTTCGCACCGAAGAAGATATGAAGGCTCTGAGGGCAGCTCTCAAAGACGGGACTATAGACGTTATCTCTACCGATCACGCCCCTCATATAGAAAGCGAAAAGGATGTAGAGTTCAATTATGCGCCTTTCGGCATAATCGGGTTCGAGACCGCGGTGGCGGTGATATCTACGGACATAGTATCAAAGAACATAATCACATGGAACGATGTGGCCGAAGTGATGTCCAATCATCCGGCCCACATATTAGGGTTGGACAAGGGGAGCCTGGGTGAAGGCTCTGATGCCGACATCACGATAATCGATCCGGATGAAGAGTGGGTGTATAAAAGGGATGAGATAAAGTCGAAGAGCAAAAACTCCCCCTTCATCGGCCGCAAGTTCAAAGGCAGAGTAAAACATACAATAGTAAATGGGGACATTTTTCCGATATAAGGGAAAACAATGCCGTATATTTGCGATCTACATATTCACTCAAAATACTCCAGGGCCACGAGCAAAGATATGGATATCGAACACTTAAGCAAATGGGCGAAGATAAAAGGAATATCCCTGATCGGCACAAGCGACTTTACCCATCCGGACTGGCTGAAAGAGCTTAAAACCAATCTGACTGAAAAAGAATACGGCATATATACGCATAGCGGAGTCGACTACATACTTACCGCTGAAGTCTCCAACATATATTTTAAAAACGGTAAAGTGCGCAAAGTACACAACGTCATAATAGCGCCGTCTTTCGCCGTTGCAGTAGAGATAAACAGGATGCTGGCAGGGTTCGGAAGGCTTGAATCTGACGGCAGGCCGATACTGAGCCTTGAATGCGATAAGATGGCAAAGGCCTTAAGGAAGATCAATGCGGATACTATGATCATACCCGCTCATATCTGGACCCCGCATTTTAGCCTGTTCGGCTCTAATTCCGGCTTCGATTCCTTAGAGGAATGTTTTGGGGAAGAAGCCAAGAATGTAACAGCGCTTGAAACGGGCTTGTCCAGCGATCCTGCCATGAACTGGAGGCTATCGTCGCTGGATAAATATTCACTGGTATCAAATTCCGATGCGCATTCACCTTCTAAGATAGGCAGGGAGGCGAATGTCTTTGATAAAAAAGCCGGGTACAAAGAGCTTAAAGAGATCCTTAAGAAAAAAGACGCTAAGAGATTTTTGTACACGGTGGAATTTTTCCCGCAGGAGGGGAAGTACCACTGGGACGGACACAGAAAATGTGGCGCAAGGCTTTCTCCGTCGGAATCAGCCAATGTCAACCACAGGTGCCCGAGTTGCGGTAAAAAGCTGACAGTAGGGGTGATGAGCAGGGTGGAGAAGCTTGCCGACAGGCCGGAAGGCTTTGTGCTTGAAAGCGCGCCCGGTTATAAAAGCCTGATCCCGCTCATAGAGATAATAGCCGATTCTATGGGCGTGGGTAAGGAGTCCGTAAGGGCAGAAAGAGAATATAATTCTCTTATCCAGGGGGCAGGCAGTGAGCTTGACATCCTTATTTTTAAGTCGAGGGAGGAGATCCTTGAAAAATGCCCGCCGAAGATAGCGAAAGGCATAATGAATGTGCGGGAAGGGAACGTAAATATTACTCCCGGGTATGACGGCGTTTATGGTAAGATAGAGATATTCGATAAGGACAATACCAAAGAAGAGAAGCAGATGACGTTCTTTTAATTATAATGTAATTGAGGTTACGAAAGGTTACAAGATCCCTGGTTGTTCGTATATCGTTTATCGTCAATCGTACAAATCCTGTGATGGACATCAACAAAAACGATAAACGATCAACGATATACGATAAACGAATTACAAGCGTCTCTCGAGAAATAACAAACAAGTCGAGAGCACAGATGATGAAACAATATAAAAGTATGCCAAAACAGGTAATAGCTAAAGTCATATCACAAAAAGAAGTCAAGCGCGGATGCTTCAGGATGAAGATCGAATCACCCATTATCGCGAGATCCGCCTCGCCCGGACAGTTCCTGCACATTCTTTGCGGCGACTCGGGCTATCCCCTTCTGAGGCGGCCCATCAGCATCCACAGAATAGGCAAGAAGGACATAGAGATACTCTATAGTGTCATCGGTAAAGGCACAAAGATCCTTTCCGGAAAAAGATCGGGTGATACCCTTGACATAATAGGGCCGCTCGGTAACGGCTTCAAGGTCTTTAAGGGCAGCAGGTCCGTAAAAATGCTCGTCGCTGGCGGCATGGGGGTAGCCCCTCTTCTTGGATTAGCGGATGAATTATCGCGCGGCGCGAAAGGAAAAAATAAATTTATCGTGGTGCTGGGCGCCAGGACGCATAACCACATACTTTGTGAAGGCGATTTTAAGCGTTTAGGCGGTGATGTCCACATCGCGACTGAAGACGGAAGTAAGGGAAGGCGCGGATCAGCCACGGATCTCGCGCGCGATATCGTACATTCCAAAAAATATAAATGGAGGGATGTGTGTATTTATACTGCGGGGCCCATCAATATGGTCAAGGCGCTGGCCAGGCTGGTGGAAGGATGCAGCATTGAATCGCAGGCGTCTTTGGAAGAACGGATGGCCTGCGGTCTCGGCGCGTGCTTGGGATGCGCCATCGAAACACAGTCCGGTTATAAACGCGTCTGCAAAGACGGACCGGTGTTTAATTTTTGCGAGGTGGTAGCGTGATGGTCGCTGGTTATTCGCATATCGTTAATTGTATTTCGCTTGATTATCTTGGTTTGGTTTACGGTTCATGGTTTACGGTTTACGGAACAACCCCCGGATTTTAAAACCGTACACCGTTAACCGTACACCGTAAACCGGATAAACGATAAACGAATTACAAGCGTCTCTCGAGAAATAACAAACGGTTCGAGAGCACATGTAGCGATCATATTAGCGCAAAGCAATAAAGCGATTATGAAACCTAAACTAGAAGTTAAAATCGGAAAACTAAAGCTGAAAAACCCGGTGACCGTGGCATCCGGCACATTCGGCTACGGCTCAGAGTTCGACGGCACCGCCGACATAGACAAACTGGGCGGCATCGTGACAAAGACCATCACTCTTCATGCGCGCGTCGGCAACAAACCTCCGAGGATAATAGAGACCCCATCCGGCATGATAAATTCGATAGGCCTTGAAAATCCGGGCGTTGAAAAGTTCATAAAGGACAAACTGCCGTTCTTGCAAAAATACAAGATCCCTGTTATAGCAAGCATCGCGGGTGAGACTATAAAAGAATATTCAGAGCTTGCCGGGCGCCTTGACAGCGTAAAAGATATTGCCGCTATCGAGATAAATATATCGTGCCCTAATATAAAGACGAGCAAGTTGTTTTCTCAGGATGAAAACTCGACGGGAGAGGTTGTCAGGGCCGTTAGAAGCGCGACAAAAAAGACAGTCATCACTAAGCTTTCCCCGAATGTAACGGATATCGGCGGGATCGCGAAGTCAGCGGAATCGGCCGGCAGTGACGCGCTGTCACTCATAAACACGCTTAAGGCTATGTCCGTAGACGCTAAGACAAGAGAAAGCAGATTAGGCGATGTGACGGGCGGGCTTAGCGGGCCGGCAATAAAACCCGTAGCTCTTTTTATGATATGGAAGGTATATCACAGAGTAAAGATCCCTATAATAGGCATGGGCGGTATCATGAGCCCTTCTGATGTCGTCGAGTTTATGTTATGCGGATCCACCGCGGTGTCGGTCGGGACAGCCAATTTTGTTCATCCTAACGCGGCCGCCGAAGCCGTAAAAGGCTTAAGCCAATACCTGAAAAACGAAAAAATAAAAGATGTCAACAAGCTTATAGGAAGTTTAAAGGTTTAAGATGGCAAGAGGGGAAAAGATAATAGTAGCGCTTGATGTAAGCAGATTAGAGGAAGCCGAAAAACTTGTCGATAAGCTGCGGCCGGTCATCAAAATATTCAAAATAGGCTCAGAGCTTTTTACCTCATGCGGGATCGAGGCTGTCGATCTGGTCAGAAGAAAAGGCTGCAAGGTCTTTCTGGACTTAAAATACCACGATATCCCGTATATAGTGATGAAGGCATCAAAGGCCGCGGCCAATCAAGGTATACATATGTTTACTATGCATACTTTAGGCGGGGCCTCTATGCTGAAAAGAGCGGCCGATGCCGCGAGGGAAGAGGCGGCGCGCCTCAGCAACGAACCGCCTTTAGTGTTGGGCGTGACAGTCCTTACCAGCCATAACGATAAAGATATGCAGTCGGTCGGAATAAGCGGCTCTGTGGACGATGAAGTGGCGCGGCTGGTCAAATTGGCTGAAAAGGCCGGGCTCAACGGTATTGTGGCATCAGCGCAGGAGGTCTCGAGGATACGCAAAATAGTGAAGAAAGAATTTCTTATCGTGACACCGGGCATAAGGCCTTCATGGGCGCAAAAAGCCGATCAGAAAAGAGTGGCTACTCCTAAGGAGGCGCTTGAAATGGGCGCGGACTATCTGGTCATCGGCAGGCCGATAACGGCTCAGGATGACCCCAAGGCGGCCGCGGAAAAAATACTTCAGGAAATCAGCGGGTGATCCATGGAGATAAAAAATCAGGATATTCTGGCTATATTTAAAAAGACAGGCGCGCTGCTTAACGGGCACTTTAAGCTCTCAAGCGGACTGCATAGCGGCCAGTATCTCCAATGCGCGCAGGTCCTCCAATACCCCGAATACGCGGCGCAGATGGGGGAAGCTATTGCCGGCAAATTTAAGGATGAAGGCATAACCTGTGTAGCCGGCCCGGCCCTGGGAGGAATTATCATCGCCCATGAGGTCGCAAAGGCCCTCGGCAAAAGGTGCGTGTTTGGTGAGCGCGAAGATGGCAAGATGACTTTACGAAGGGGGTTTAAAATAGGCCCTGATGATAAAGTCCTGGCAATAGAGGACGTAATAACCACCGGCAAGTCCATAAACGAGCTTATATCTGTGATAAGAGATACCGGCGCGGTGGTCATAGGAGCCGGCGCTATTGTAGACAGAAGTTCGGAAAGAATAGATTTCGGATGCGAGCTAAAAACGCTGATCAAGCTGGACGTACAAAAATTCAAGCCCGAAGAATGCAATTTATGTAAGGATAACACTCCACTGGTCAAGCCCGGCTCAAGAAAATAGGTTGCATTTCTCCCCCGCTTAGAATATAATCATAATAAAATAATAATATAGCACTTGAGGTGGCTATTATGGCTGAAGACCTGAAAGGTTTGATAGAAAAGATCCACGAAGAAGGCGTCATCGCCGCGGAAAATAAGGCAAAAGACATAGAGAAAGAGGCAAAGCTCAAAGCCCGCTCTATCGTCGATAAAGCCGAAAAAGACGCGGAGAAGATCATCGCCCGGGCTAAACAAGAGACCTCCAGAATAGAAAAAAGCGGGGAAACGGCCATTAAGCAGGCCGCGAGAAACACCATTATCGCCCTGAAAAAAGAGATCGGATCCACGCTTGATAAGCTTATTTCGCTTGAAATCCGCGCCGGACTTACCCCGGAGGCGATAGCCGGTATCATACCCTCGCTCATAAGGGACCATAAAGACACCGAAAATGCCGATATTGTAGTCTCTCTCAGCAAGGAAGACCTGAAAATATTGGAAAAGGGCCTTTTGAAAAAGCTGAAGGATGAGACAGGGAAGGGCATCACGCTAAAAGCGCGCGATGATATCGGCGCCGGTTTTGCTATAAGCTATGACAGCGGAAGGTCTCACTATGATTTTACGGATAAGGCGCTCGCGGAATATATAGGTTCTTACCTGAGGCCGAAGTTAAACGATCTTCTGAAAACGGCAAAAGGCGATTGATATGCCGGGTTATTATACTTATTTGATGTCAAGCCTGCCTATGCTTTATTTTGGGGTAAAGCCTCCTTTTTCCTTTGAGAGGCTGCTTGGGATGTGCGAAGGAGTGATCTCGCGGGAGGATATCGATATAGTCAAGGCCTCTGCCCGTTTAGACGGCGCCTGCGGCGGGCCTAAAGCGGGATCAAAATGGCGCGATTTTGATACGACCTTAAGAAACGAGCTGGTGAAGATCCGGGCCAGCCGTAAAAAAACAGACCCCGGTAAATATATCCGCGGTGAAGCGTATCCGGATCCGTTCATCTCCCATATAGCCATCCACGCGCAAAGAAACCCCTCAATACTGGAAGCTGAAAAGGCATTAGACAAAGAGAGATGGCGTTTTCTCGAAGAACTCGGTACGCAAAATATTTTTTGTCTTGAGTCGCTGATAGTCTACGCGAATAAACTTTTGATCCTTGAGCGATGGGAAAGGATCAATGCCATGGATAAATCTCAAGCGCTTGAAAAGGCGCTGGCGCGGGAAAGGGCGGTATGACCGGAAAAAGGAAAGGCTACATAACAAAGATCAGCGGTAACATGGTAAGCGCCCGCTTTGACACGTTTGTGGTCCAGAACGAAGTCGTTTACATCATCCATGGAGGAGAGCGCCTTAAATCCGAAGTGATAAGGGTGCGCGGGAAGAACGCGGAGATGCAGGTATTTGAGAGTACGGGCGGGCTTAAGGTGGGTCAGGAGGTCGAGCTTACAGGCGAGCTGCTTTCCGTCGAGCTCGGACCGGGGCTTCTGGGCCAGATATTTGACGGCCTGCAGAACCCCCTGCCTCAACTCGCGGAGAAATGCGGCTTCTTTTTAAAGAGAGGAGTTTACCTTGAAGCGCTTCCGGATGATGCCCGGTGGGAGTTCACGCCTTCCGCAAAGAAAGGCGATAAACTGCGCGCCGGAGAAAAATTAGGGCATGTCACGGAAAAGATATTCAAGCACTATATCATGGTGCCTTTTAACCTGAGGGGCATGCTTGAGGTCGTAAGTGTAGCCAAAAAAGAAAAATATGATTTAAAAGAACCCATTGCCCGGTTAAAGGATGAGAACGGCAGCCAGCACGATGCGTTTTTACAGCAGACATGGCCGGTGAAGATCCCTATAGAGGCCTACAGTGAAAAACTAAAACCGTCAACACCCCTTGTTACGAAGATGCGCCTCATGGATTCTCTCTTTCCTGTCGCCAGAGGCGGCACATATTGCATTCCCGGGCCTTTCGGAGCCGGGAAGACAGTCCTTCAGCAGTTGACAAGCCGGCACGCGGAAGCGGATATCGTGATCATAGCAGCCTGCGGGGAACGCGCCGGTGAAGTAGTGGAAACGCTTAAGACCTTTCCTGAGCTGACCGACCCTAAGACAGGCAAACCCTTAAGCGACCGCACAGTGATAATCTGCAACACAAGCTCTATGCCGGTCGCGGCCCGAGAGTCAAGCGTCTATACCGCGGTCACGATCGCCGAATATTACCGTCAGATGGGCCTGAATGTTTTACTGCTTGCTGATTCTACGTCGCGCTGGGCGCAGGCCATGAGGGAGATGTCAGGAAGGCTTGAGGAGATACCGGGCGAGGAAGCGTTCCCCGCGTATCTTGAATCCCGCATAGCCTCTTTTTATGAGAGGGCGGGTGTCGTGAAGCTGCATGACGGGTCCACAGGCTCTGTTACGATAGGCGGCACCATAAGCCCCGCCGGAGGCAATTTTGAAGAGCCTGTCACGCAGGCGACGCTGAAAGTCGTGGGGGCGTTCCACGGACTCTCCCGCGAGCGCTCCGACGCAAGGCGCTATCCGGCCATAGATCCCCTGATAAGCTGGAGTAAATACAAAAGCTTTATCAACATAGATCAGGTCGGAAAGGCCCACTCGATATTGCGTGAAAGCAATAACATACTGCAGATGATGAAGGTCATCGGCGAAGAAGGGACGTCTCTGGCCAATTATATCATCTATCTTAAGGGAGAGTTTTTTGATTTTGTGTACCTGCAGCAGAACGCCTTTGACGAGGTGGATGAGGCGACGACCGACGAAAGACAAAGCTATATATTTGATTTTATTTACAGGATACTCGATTCGGAATTCGAGTTTGATAATAAAGAGGGCGCGTTACATTTCTTCCAGAAAATAAGGCAGGAATTCCGGGGATGGAATTCCGCTCAATGGAGATCGCCGGCGTTTACAAAGATAGAAAAAGATATATCATCGCTGGTGGAAGGCGCCGTTAAGAAGAAAGAAAAGGCCAATGCATAAAGTCTATACGGATATCATACAGATCGCCGGAGACGTCATAACGGTAGAGGCGGAAGGCGTCGGCTACATGGATATAGCCGAGGTGATCACACGGCACGGATCGTCCATGGCTCAGGTAATACGGCTGGACGAGAAAAGAGTGTCACTGCAGGTCTTCGCGGGAAGCCGCGGCATTTCCACCAGAGACAAGGTGCGCTTTTTGGGCCATCCCATGCGCATAGCGAGCGGGGACGATCTCATGGGGCGCATCTTTAACGGAAGCGGCGTACCTCTGGATAAAGGGCCGCTTCTTACCGATAATATCATCGATATAGGCGGGCCGCCCGTAAATCCTACTAAAAGAATAATACCGGATAAGATGGTGCGTACGGGGATCCCCATGATAGACGTTTTTAATTCACTTGTGGAATCGCAGAAACTGCCTATATTCTCTATAGCCGGAGAGCCCTATAACGAACTTCTTGCCAGGATCGCGATACAGGCGGAAGTGGACGTGATCATTTTAGGCGGGATGGGCCTGAAGCACGACGACTATCTGTTTTTCAGGGACACCCTTGAGGAGCACGGAGCGTTATCGCGCTCTATTTTCTTTATTCACACAGCATCGAATCCGACGGTGGAATGCCTGCTGGTGCCTGATATCAGCCTGGCTGTCGCGGAAGAAGCGGCCTTGCGCGGTAAGCGTGTCCTCGTGCTTCTTACCGATATGACAAATTTCAGCGACGCGTTAAAGGAAGTATCAATTACTATGGAGCAAGTTCCTTCAAACCGGGGATACCCCGGAGACCTCTATAGCCAGCTTGCGGCGCGGTATGAAAAAGCCGTTGATTTTGACACGGCCGGATCCATTACCATATTAGCGGCTACTACTATGCCCGGAGACGATGTGACCCATCCGGTGCCCGATAATACGGGCTACATAACAGAGGGGCAGTTTTATTTAAAGGGAGGCGTAATAGAACCGTTCGGCTCACTTAGCCGCCTTAAGCAGCAGGTAAACGGAAAGACGCGCGATGATCATAGGACCATAATGGATACCATGATCCAGCTTTTCGCCAGCTATCGCGAGACGGTTGAGAAGCAGTCTATGGGTTTTCAGATGAGCTCATGGGACCGGAAGCTCCTCAAGTACGGAAAGCTTTTTGAGAAGAACATGATGTCACTCGAGGTCAACATCCCTCTTGAGGAGGCGCTGGACTCCGGCTGGGAGATCCTGGCAGAGTGTTTTACGCCCGAGGAGACAGGGGTAAAGAAATCCATGATAGAAAAGCACTGGCGCGGTAAATAAGGTGATCCTACGGCTGCTCCTTCTTGTCGCAGCCTCAGGATAAAATTTGCGAGCAAATTTTATGCCGAAGGTAAAGCTTACAAAAGGCGAACTTAAGAGACAAAGAGACGCCCTGAAGCAATATGAGAGGTATCTTCCTACGTTACAGCTGAAGAAGCAGCAGCTCCAGCTTGAGATCCACCACCAGGAAGCGCTTCTTAAGGATAAAACGGATGAGAAGAAAGAAGTGACGGCTGAAATAAAAGAATGGGCCGGCCTTCTTTCGGATAAAGGAGTGGATGCGCGGCAGTGGATAGCGCCCGGAAAAGTCAATAGGGCGTCCAGAAACATAGCGGGTGTTGAGCTGCCTCTTTTTAGAGGCGCGGAATTCCAAAAGCCCGAATACGATCTTTTCATCATGCCGCTATGGGTAGACGCCGGCATCCTTGAATTAAGAAAGCTTGTTTCCCTGCTTGAGGAGATCAAGGTCGCGGAAGAAGGTATAGGGATATTAAAGCGCGAATTACGCGTTACGACTCAGAGGGTGAATCTTTTTGAAAAGGTAAAGATCCCGGAAGCAAAAGAAGTGATACGCCTGATAAAGATATACATAGGCGACCAGATGGCCAATGCCGTCGGCAGGAGCAAGACCGCCAAAAGAAAGATAGAGGAATCGATCCTTCAAGAGGCCGCCGTATGATAGTCCCCATGAAAAAAGTCTCAATAGTGACTCAGGCCAAAGATGCCTCTTCCGCGCTCGATTGCTTGCGCTCGCTCGGCGTTTTGCATGTAGTGAACGAAAACCTCCCGCAAAGCAAAGATGTCAGCGCGATCAAAGAAGAAATAAGCCTTATAGATAAAGCCGTCCAGATACTGTCCCTTCCGGAATTTTCAAAGAAAAAGAGGTCTTCAAAAGAACTTAAGGACTGGAGATCTACAGGCGGGCATATTGTGGATTTATGGAAGAGGCTTGACCAGCTTGAAGATTATTCAAAGATGGTCAGCGGCCTGATAAGCGAATGGGAGGCATGGGGAGACTTCGATCCTGAATTGATACGTAAGCTGGAAGAGAAAAATATCTACATCAGGTTTTTCCGGATACCCGCGCGTGAGATGAAAAATATTCCCGCGGGAGCCATCGTCAAAAAATTATTTGTCTCACAAGGCAATACGAGCTGCGCTGTCATATCGCTGGGTAAAGCCGATATGCCTTTTAAGGAGCTTGAGCTGCCTAAGATGCCGCTTCAAAAGGCGCGGGAAAAATTAGCCGAGTCTGCCGGAGTGATGAAGGAGATCAAGGACGATCTCATAGGGCATACATCTTATTTGCAGAGCCTTATCTCTGCCAGGAGGCCTATAGCGCGGGAACTTGAATTTCATGAAGCGCTGAGCGGGATGGGGGAATCCGGAACATTGAAATACATAAGGGGATATATTCCTTCGGATTCCGCAAAGACGGTGGAAGAAAAAGCAAAGAAAGAAAAATGGGCGTTGTCGATAAGCGATCCTTCGGATGGCGATGATATCCCGACGCTTGTGCGTAACCCGAAATGGATCTCTATTATAGAGCCGGTCTTTAAACTTATAGAAGTAGTCCCGGGGTACAAAGAACTTGATATAAGCCTGTGGTTTCTTATATTCTTTTCTATATTTTTCGGGATGTTGATAGGAGACGCCGGTTACGGCGCGATATTTTTCATTCTCACCCTGTTCGCGCAGATCAAATTGGGCCGCCGGGTGAGCGGCAGGTCTCTTTTTGTTCTTTTTTACATACTGAGTTCAGCCGCAATGCTGTGGGGGGTATTAACAGGGACTTTTTTCGGCCAGGCATGGTTATCTCAGAAGGTCAGTCCTCTTATCCCGGCGCTAAGAGACGACAAAAATATCCAGGCCCTTTGTTTTTTACTGGGGGCTATTCACTTAAGTATAGCGCACCTATGGCGGGCGGTCATAAAACTGCCGTCCGTAAGGGCGCTGGCGCAGGTCGGGTGGTTTATTATATTATGGGGCGCTTTTTTTCTCGCTAAGATGCTTGTTTTGGGGGATGCCTTTCCCGCGTTTGGCAAATGGTTTTTTATCGCAGGCGCGGCATTAGTAGTATTTTTTACAGATCCCAAGAAAAACATCCTCAAGGGCATAGGATCAGGCCTTGGGGCTCTTTTGTTAAATCTGGTCAACAGCTTTACTGATATAGTCTCCTATATCCGCCTTTTTGCCGTCGGGCTCGCTACCGTAGCGGTAGCGGACGCCTTCAATCAAATGGCAATGGATATAGGATACGGCAGTATTCTGACGGGGATCATGACATCGTTTATACTTCTTTTGGGCCACACATTGAATATCGTACTTGGCCCCATGTCCATTCTTGTGCATGGGGTAAGGTTGAACGTACTTGAGTTTTGCAGCCATCTTGATGTCAATTGGAGCGGTTTTAGCTATAAACCTTTAAAAAAATAAAGGAGACAGGATATGGATGGAGCGTTGGTGCAGTTTAAGGACCTTGGAGTGAGCGCTGTTTTAGCATTTGCCGCGATGGGCTCAGCCCTGGGAACAGGAGCGGCGGGTATGGCGGCTATCGGGGCATGGAAAAAAGCCTTTGCCCAGAATAAAGCCGCGGCTTTCATGCTTGTCGTGTTTGTAGGAGCTCCCCTGACGCAGATGATCTACGGCATGATCGTGATGAATAAGATGGCCGAAGCCGCCGCAAAGGGAAGTTACATGTGGGGCGTAGGCATTTTTTGCGGCATCGCCATGGGGATGTCCGCCTGGATGCAGGGCAAGGCAGGCGCGGTAGCGGCAGACGCGATGGGAGAGACGGGCAAGGGGTTTGGCAACTATATAGTGGTGCTGGGGATCATTGAGACCGTCGCGCTTTTTGTCATGGTTTTTTCAATGGGACTTTTCGGAAAACTGTAAGCACACGAAGCAGACTACCGATTGACATATGGATTAAATTGTGCTAGGATTATGACCCATTTGATAATGGAGGGCGGTTAGCTCAGTTGGCTAGAGCATCTGCTTTACACGCAGAGGGTCGCAGGTCCGAGTCCTGCACCGCCCACCATCCTTCGTCCATATGGGCGAATCGCAGAAGCAGATTTTGGGTGGCAGGCCATCCTGCGTGGTCATGTAAGAATTTCTTGACATTTAATTCACAATCATTTAAACTAAATTCGCAATTTAGGGGACGTCGTTTAGCATGGCTTAAGACCCCTGACTGTCGATCAGGTGATCGTGGGTTCGAATCCCATCGTCCCCGCCATTCTTCTTCGCTCGAATGTTTTCGTTCTACTTCGCTAAATGTTTGCACGTTTAGCTTCGTAGGAACTTCACGTTCGAGCTTCGAAGGAATTGGCGTGTATGGGGACTGTCCCTCCAAGGATTGTCCCCATGCAACTTTTACGGAGAATGCTTAAATCATGTGCGGAATATTCGGAGTATCAGGCCATAAGGACGCTGCGCGGCTTACATACCTTGGCCTTTACGCTTTGCAGCATCGCGGAGAGGAAAGCGCCGGTATCTTTGCCTACAACGGCAAAAGGATAACACACCAGAAAGGAATGGGCCTGGTCAGCGACGTATTTGATGAAGGGGCCATAAAGACACTGCGCGGCGATCTGGCCATCGGACACGTCCGGTATTCCACCACCGGTTCAAGTCATTCCAGGAACGTCCAGCCTTTTATGGCGAGGCATGGAAAGGGCCACGTTGCCATAGCCCACAACGGTAACCTGACCAATGCCGGTAAGATACGCCGTGACCTTGAAGGGGAAGGTTCCATATTTCAGACCACGATGGACTCCGAGGTCATCGTCCACCTTTTAGCGAAATCAGAAAAAGAGGATTACAAGTCCAGGGTCGCGGAAGCGCTTTCCAAGCTTAAAGGTGCGTACTCTTTGGTCCTGATGTTAGATGATAAACTGGTCGGGGCAAGGGACCCGCGAGGCTGGCGCCCTTTATGTCTTGGCCGTCTTGACGGCGCATATGTCTTAGCGAGTGAGACCTGCGCGTTAGATATAATAGACGCGGAGTACGTGAGGGATATTGAGCCGGGTGAGATCGTATTTATCGGTAAAAACGGGATTGAAAGCATCAAACCTTTTGAAAAACAAAAGCATTCTCTGTGTATATTTGAATATATATATTTTTCGAGGCCGGACAGTAACATATTCGGCAAGAATGTGTACCTGACCCGAAAAAGCCTGGGAGAGCAGCTTGCGCGCGAACACCCGGTCGATTGTGACCTGACGCTTCCGATCCCTGATTCCGGTAATTATGCCGCGATAGGTTTTGCCGAAGTCTCAAAGATACCGCTTGAAACCGGTATTGTAAGAAACCATTATATAGGCCGTACCTTCATTCAGCCTTCCCAGTTTGTGAGGGATTTCAAAGTCAAGATAAAGCTCAATCCCATAAAAGATGTTTTAAAGGGAAAGCGCATCGTTGTCATCGAGGACTCCATTGTAAGAGGCACCACAAGCCGCGTGAGGGTGAAGACCCTCCGCAAAGCGGGCGCTAAGGAGATCCATATGCGTGTGAGCTGCCCGCCGCTCAAATTCCCCTGCTTTTACGGTATCGATTTCCCGACAAAAAAAGAATTGATAGCTTCCAATAAGACTATAAGCGAAATACGGGATTTTATAGGGCTGGACAGCCTGAAATATTTAAGCCTGGACAGGATGCTTGAGGCCATGCT
Organism: Candidatus Omnitrophota bacterium; assembly: GCA_016783745.1. Taxonomy (GTDB): domain Bacteria; phylum Omnitrophota; class Gorgyraeia; order JAHIPI01; family JAHIPI01; genus BS750m-G14. Next base: position 23,974 of record JADHVZ010000023.1, read on the forward strand.
GCTTCCGGGCGATGAATTTTGCACCGCGTGTTTTAACGGAAAATACCCCGTAAAAGCGCCAAAAAGAGCTTCAAAAAAGATGCTGGAGAAATAGGAATAAAGGTGTATGAGTAACGAGATGTACGATGTCATTATAATAGGAGGCGGAGCCGCGGGCCTCACAGCTGGAATATATTCTTCGAGGGAAAGACTTAAGACACTTTTACTGGAAAAAGGCGTATGCGGCGGGCTGACGGCCAGCACGGATATCGTAGAGAACTATCCGGGTTTTCCGGACAGCGTAAAGGGCGCTGACCTGATGGAAAAATTCAAAGAACATGCCGAAAAATTCGGGGTAGTGATCAACGAGTTCGAAGAAGTGAAAAATCTTAAGGCAGAAGGGAAGAATATAAAGGTCAAAACGGATAAGGGTGAATATAATACCCATGCGGTAATAGTGGCCTCCGGCAGCATCCCGAAAAAATTAAACATTCCGGGTGAGGAAGAACTCAAGGGAAGAGGTGTCTCATATTGCGCCACTTGCGATGGGCCGCTTTTCAGGAACAAAGACGTCGCCATAATAGGTTGTGGGAATTCCGGGCTGCAGGAAGGCGAGTCTGTCTTAAGATACGTAAAAAGCGTGACTTTTGTGGAATTTCTGCCGCATATGACTGCCGCAAAAATATTACAGGAAAGGCTGCAAAAAAAAGAAAACACGACCTTTTTTCTTAATCACGCCCTGACCGCCATAAACGGCGAAAAAAAGGTGGGATCTATTAAGGTGAAGAACCGCCAGACAGGAGAGGATAAAGATATTCCTGTCGACGGTGTATTTATATACGCCGGTTTTCTCCCTAATGCCGGTTTCCTGGAAGGCACCGTCAAGTTGGACGGTGCCGGATATATAATGACGAATGAAAAAATGGAGACAACCGTGCCGGGCATATACGCGGCCGGTGATGTCTGCTCAAAGAAAGTGCGGCAAATAGATACCGCATGCGGAGACGGGACCGTTGCGGTAATATCCGCGCTTGAACGCATAAAGGAGCTTAGCGCCCACCAAAATTAGGGTATTATAAAGTAAGATTTATCTTGACTCCCCCTGATAATCAAGGTAATATACAGGCTAATATTGGTGTAATTGATAAATAGTGGCGAAGATGCGTAAAGATAATACACAGTTAAAAAAATTCTGTAAGAGAAAGCCGATGTCAATGAGACATCGGCGTTTTAGTTTAAACTTTAAAGTGTTAAAAACTTTAAAGGAAGTCGGTTTTATAACAGCCTGTTTGATCATGGCATCCAAGGCATGTGCGGACACGGATTCGGCAACCATAACCGTGCACATAAGAGTAGTCCCTTCCTCTAATACTGTTGAAGCATACCAGGAAAAAAGCATTGACGAAGCGTTTCTGCGGCTTCCTGATCCGGATGCTCTTAATATGATGCAGGGCGAGGATAATAATACGACCGTACGCACTACGGTAGTCGAAGAGGAGATTTATTGGGATTCTGTTCCGATTTCGCGGTAGATCAGTATGGAGTGATAATCGGGCGTATTATAATAATTCTTCTTTTCTTGATCTCTGCAGGTCAAGTAACATTGTTATATGTTTTAACAATCTAGAAAATTCCACAGGCTTCGCCACATAAAAATTAGCGTCCTCATCATATGCCTCCCTAACCTTTTTCAGCTCATCAACCGCTGTAAGCATGATAAAAGGTACCCGGCTAAAGCTTGCGTTAGCCCTGATCTCCCTCAGCACCTCAAAGCCGTCTTTTTTCGGCATCTTCACATCGCAGATTATCATGTCCGGATTGTCATTCATTGCCTTCCTCACGCCCTCGCTACCATCTTCAGCTGTAATGACATCGTAATCTGCCGGCTTAAGCCCTTTTATCATAAAATCAAGAAATTCTTTTTCATCATCGATCAATAAGATCTTTGCCTTTGCCATCTTAGGTCACCTCCATCGATTTTTTGTTTGTATTTATTGAATTATACCATAAAATAATAAAAATTCAAAATGTTCATAGCGGCTCAGGCCTCCGGCTCTACGAGCCGTAGGCTCGGAGAGCCCGGGAACTTGCCAATTTTTTGACAGTAAGGTATACTTTGAGCAACCAAAACCCGAAAAAAACGGGCGCTATAAACTTAAAATCCATGTGGAATAAGGAGACAAAAAATGGGAGAAGAAAATGATTTTTCGCCCGAGATCCACAATATAAAGGTCACTAGATCAAACGGCGATAGATTTGTAATAGTATTAGGTACTAAGACAGAGATACCAGGTCTTTACTCTGCCTCAACCGAAATAGAGGTTGACCGAGCCCTTTTAGAGCAGTTTGTCGCCAGCGCAGAGGAAGCTCTTGGGGAAGGGGCAGAATAAAGCCTACCCTTGTCAAGATATCATACCTCAGGTATACTTAAGTCTATAGATTTATTTCTTGGAGAGGAAAATAAAATATGCTGCCCTCAAGGCATGTTATAGCTTCATTTTCTATAGGAGCGGTGTTCTATTTCTTCAGCAGATCTATAGCTGCGTCATTATTTTGCATTTTTTCAGGAGTTCTTGTAGATCTAGACCATTTTCTGGATTATGCGATAAACAGCGGAATGAAACGCTTTACCTTTAAAGAGATGTACTGGGCCTGCCTCAATCTCCCCCACCTAAAAGAAGAAAGCGAGATCAAAAAAGTATATCTTTTGCTGCACGCATGGGAGATCGTTGTCATATTATGGATAGTATATATTCTGACGCGAAACATATATTCATTAGCGCTGGCCATAGGTTATACCGGACATCTTATTTTAGACACGGTAGCGCGGGCATTTCACCCGTTAGCGTACTCCTTAATATATCGCTTCAGGCGCGGCTTCAAACCAATAAAATTTTTCCATTCCCGATTCCGGTAGCATAACCTTGCCGGCAATACTTCAGATTTTCCGCCCGAGAGTAAAGGTGGCATTAAAAAGCATTTTGGAGATCGATAAATATTTCAAACGTAAGTTCGCGCTTGTCAAAGGTAATCGCCTTGAAGCCTGGACAGCCCTATGAGCGTTGTCGGAGAAGTTTGCTATTGTAATCATACGGAATTTCAGCAGTATAAATGCGGCATCAGATTTCTGACATTGCATATGAAGCACAAAAAAGCCATCGCCAGACTTTCCCCTGATTATAACGCCGCATAATCCTCCATGCTTGACTTAAATCCGCTTAATGCGCAGTTCCTTGAATTAGGTATGCCTGTGTGGTACACTTAATTTACTGGGACATATTATGAAGCAGGGCAAGGACTTATACATATTCGCAGGCGTTATTGTAATCATTTTAGCCTTTTCCGTTATACTTGCCGGAAATATTTACTATTTCAGGGACTTTTCCGCCTACATCTTTCCGCTTAAATATTTTCTCAAGGCCTCAGTCTTAAATTGTGATTTCCCGTTTTTAAACTCTCGTTCGAACATGGATGTGCCTTTTTTCGCGAATCCCCAGGCCGGTGTTCTATATCCCCTCTCGATCATTTTTTATATTTTACCTATGATCCCCGGGTTAAAGATCTATATCATCCTTCATTTTATTATCGCGTATCTGGCCATGTATTATTTTATGAGACGCGTTTTCCATATGCGCGAAATGGTGGCCTTATATGCGGGTATCATGCTGGCGCTCAGCGGTTTTTTGTTGTCCCTTGTCGAATATCTCTCGATCCTTTCTACGCTGGTCTGGTTCCCCCTGGCCCTGACGTGTGTCAAAAAAGCCGTTGATAGCGATGAATGGAAATACTGGATATTGACAGGCCTCATATTTTCTTTGATGTTTTTAGGAGGCAAGCCTGACCATGCCGCGCTTTGCATGGGGATGAGTTTTTTGTTCGCCATGTACATGTCGTTTGACGGAAGCAGAAGATATCTTAAGGTGACGGCCGGTTTTTTGTTCAGCGCAATGGTATTTTTGTTGTTATGCATGGCTCAGATACTCCCCTTTATCGAATTTATTTTAAGTTCTGACCGCGGCATGGGGACGTTTGAGGTCGTGGCAAAAGGCTCTATTCACCCTTTGGAGACTATAAAATTTATTATTCCCGATATATTCGGGAATTACACCCGCGATGTCCGGCATTTCTGGTTCGGACAGATCTACTTTTTGTCATTTTATATCGGGATAGCGCCCCTTTTACTTGCGCTGTTCAGCCTTTACGGCAAAGGCCGCTACATTAAAGCGGCCAGATTTTTTGCCGTTGTTTTTTTCGTGAGCCTGCTTCTGTCATTCGGCAGATTTACGCCGTTGTACGGCATTTTGTATAAATATTTCATTCCTATACGCTTCATGCAGTACCCGTCTAAATTTATGTATTTCGCAATATTTTCGCTCGTTGTATTATCATCGATAGGCTTCAATAATTATCTGACGCTGTTCAGGGAAAAGAACTATGGTATTATAAAGCCGCATGTGACGAAACTTGTTTTGGCATCATCCGTTTTTTTGTGCGCCCTCTTATTATTGCTTATTTTTCAAAGGTGCATCAAGGGGCTCCTTGCTCACGCATTTACGTTTTTTAGCGTGGAATTCATAGATTTTGAATACGGCTACCTTTTAAGGCGTTTTTTCCAGCTATGCGCTGTGTTTCTTTTGCTGGCTATGCCCGTAAAAGTATTACTGAGGAAACAGGCCTCCGCGTCTCGATTTGCGCTATTTATAACAGTTTTCTCGGTGATCAACATATTTTTTTACAACTTCAACATGAACCCTGTTCAGGGAGATGATTTTTTCAGCCAAAAACCGCGCATTACGGAGTATCTTGACCTTAAAGAGGGCGGCAGGGCCCTGTTTGTGGATGATAAGGAAAAAAGCATATTTCAATTTCGAAATTATAATCCGGAATACCCGGTTTGGGACGCTTACCATAAGATCCATAAGGAGCTGATGCATCCGAATATGAATATTATGTATGGTGTTTCAAGCCCGGATTCCATGTGGGTGGTCGAACCTGTTCCGAACATGGATGACTCGCTAAATATAGAAAATATTAACATGATGAGCCTTTTGAGTGTGAAATATATTTACACTGTTAGAGAGATCGCCGGTAAGGCCTATGAACTTACGCGAAAGTTAAGCTATGATGAATTTCTGTACCCGGTCAATGTATACCAAAACCGGAAGGCGCTGCCCGAGGTTTTTTTTACAAGCCGCTTCCGGACGATAAGCGATGAAGGCGCGGCGCTTGACGCGATAAGATCAAGCGGTTTTGACCCGGGGAGTGAGATCATCCTGAAAGATCATCCGGAAGAAAAATTTTTAAGAGGGGATCAGAATAACACTATCAGCTTTAATATCAGCTCAAGCAGGCTCAGTTCGAATAAGACAGAGGTGGATATAGAGACGGGCGGTAACGGCCTTTTATTTATCAGCAGAAGGTATGGGCGGAACTGGAAATGTTTTGTGAACGGAAAACTCGCCTCACTTTACCGCGCGAATGTATTTTTTCAGGCCGTACCCCTTCGAAAGGGTAGAAATATCGTAAGATTATCATATATTCCGGATACGTTTATTTACGGCTCGATAGTCAGCGTGGTTTCGCTGGTTTTTTTAGCAGTTTTTTATCTATCAAAGGTCAGGCGAAGATGAATATCTTAACTTTAGTCCCGCCCGCTGAGGGAAATGTCATAAGGGATGTGCTTTACGGCTGCTGGTGCAGGGGCCGCAGGATCGGGGGCGGCACTATACCGCCTTTGAGCCTTCTTTCAGTCGCCACGACATTGAAGCAGCGGGGGCATTCCGTAAGGCTGATAGATGCCCCGGAAGAAAAAAAAGCGTTAAAGGATATTGAAACGGAAATCGAAGGCATAGGCCTGATAATAATACTGACTTCCAGCATGAGTTTTAAGGACGATGTAGCGCTGCTCGGTAAGTTAAAGAAGAAAAATCCCCGTCTTATCACCAGCATGTTCGGTTCTCACCCCACATTCCTTCCGAAGATATGTTTAGAGCGCAAAGAAGTGGACATCCTGGTCAGATATGAGCCGGAATTTGTTTATAGGGATCTGGCGGATAAGCTCAGCAAAGAAAGCGGTCTCTGGAAGAAGGTCAAAGGTATAGCGTTTAGAGACGGTGATTCTATAAACATAAACGAACCATATCCTTTTATAGACCATCTGGACGAGTTACCCGTACCTGACAGGTCGCTTTTGAGCAAGGGGATGGACTATTTTAATCCGATCATCAAACGAACGCCTTATACTACCTCTGTCACCTCGCGCGGATGCCCGGGAAAGTGCACCTTTTGCACGGCGCCGGCTTTTACCGGCAATAAGGTCCGGCATAACAGCGCCCGGCATGTTATGCATGAGATAGAATATCTATTGTCGCTCGGCTTTAGGGAGATCTATTACCGCGATGAGACCTTTTCTTTTTTTAATTCCAGAAACGAGGATATTTGCAGGTCTATCATAGACAAAAAACTTGATGTAAGCTGGATCTGTAATATAAAATCGGGAACGATCAAAAAAAATACCCTTGCCCTGATGAAGCAGGCCGGATGCCATACGATAAAGATAGGAGTCGAAAGCGGTGTTCAGGATATCCTGGACAGGTCCAAAAAAGGGATAAAGCTGGAGGATACCCGGACACTGTTTCGCTGGGCCCGCGAATTGGGAATTTCAACACATGCCCATGTCATGCTGGGAATGCCCGGAGAGGACAAGAATACAATAAAAAGAACCGTGGATTTTGTTATATCGCTGGATCCGGCAACAGTTGATTTTGGCATCTGTACCCCATATCCCGGGACTCCGCTATTTGACACCCTGATCGAAGAGCATAAAGAGTTAAAAGATAAGATGGGCATTGATTGGGATACGCTGCATGTAAGCGGGTACCTGAACAAATATTTTACCGGCATGGGCGCGAAAGAGCTGGAAAAGGCTATATTTTCGGCCTACAGAAGATTCTATATGAGGCCGGGCTATATTCTGTCCTGGCTCGGGCGTATATTTTCCGACGCAAAGGCTTTCAGGAAAGTGTTAAAAGCCGGATACAATATCATCTTATTCTGCCTTATAGGCGAAGAGAAAAAGAGATGAAAATAAATTTCCTTGTGCCTGTGTATAATGAAAAGAGGACAATACGGCAGTTGATAAAAAAAATATCCGATCTGCCCGGGGATAAAAACATTATCGTCATAGATGACGGTTCTACTGACGGCACCGAAGGGATCCTGAGCTCATCGGGGGGCACAAAGCTGATCCGGCACGAAAAGAATGCGGGTAAGGGGGCGGCTATAATAACAGCTCTTAAGGAAATAAACGAGGGAATCGTCATAATACAGGACGCTGACCTTGAACTTGAGCCGGCGGAAGCCCTCGGCCTGGCTGAACGGATAGTGAACCCGGAAAATGACGTCGTGTTCGGGACGAGGATGAAAAACGATCTTTCCATGACCTTGGGGTGCGCCTGTAATAAAATGCTGGCCGTCTTCACGAATATTTTGTTCGGATCACATCTGACCGACGTCATGACATGCTATAAAATAATGGATGTAAGCGTACTGAAAGCCTTAAAACTGCGGTCGAAAGGATTTGAGATCGAGACGGAGATCACAGCGAAATTACTGTCCGTGGGCTATAATATAATCGAGGTACCTGTCTCCTATAACATGCGGACAAAAAAAGAGGGCAAAAAGATCAGATTCAGGGATAGTTTTTCTATAATCTATACCTTGCTTAAATACAGGTAATTAGGGACAACGCCGCAAAAAAAGTAATAGTTCAGCCATCCAAAGAAACAATATCACATCGTCATTGCGATCCGCCTTAGGCGGAGAAGCAATCCCATCTTATTTATTTTAATCCGCAAATATAATAGAATAGTATTTTAGGTAGGAGCGGCTGCTATAGCTGGTTGGATGTTTTTGTCCCTGGCAGGCAGAGAGAATATCTTTTGTAATGTTGGGATATCGTTATGGACAAGTGGCACTTTTTGGAAGGCGGGTTTTAAACATGAAGCTTTGTCAGCAGACAGCAATATCTTCTGCAGTGTTTGTATAGGGTCAAGCCTGTTTAATTTTGCTGTCTGTAGGATACTCATAAGCACATTATGATTTTGAGCTCCTTTAATGGACCTATTTTGAAAGGTTATCTTGCGGAAGATAACATCTGGCCGTATCTGTTGTTCTGCATGATTGTTATGATAGTCTATATCCTTTGTGTATAAGAAGGTAAACAATTCATCCTTATGCCGGTTAAGCCTTTTTACAAACCTTTGCAGAATTCTCTTATTAGGGTTTGGGAAGTAAAAATCT
>JADHVZ010000041.1 GCA_016783745.1 Candidatus Omnitrophota bacterium
TGAAGCCTACTGTTTCGGCTTTGAGCGACGAAAACTGGTGTGATGTTGATACTGTTATGGGGGAGAAGACCGTAAGGGTGCTTATCCCCAGACTTAAAAAGGCGGGAGCGCAGGGGATCGTGGAGTACCCGCTTAATAAGGTGATAGAATAATAATATTCAAATCACAAATTTCAAATTACAAACAAATAACAAGCACTAAATTCCAAATTCAAAACACGCTGTTTTGAACATTGTAATTTGAGATTTTGAATTTGTTTGTGATTTGTTATTTGTGATTTAATACTTGTGATTTGTAATTTCATTAATATAATTTAACCAAGGAGGTATGCGATATGCCGTGCGGAAGAAAAAGAAAGAGAAAGAAGATAGCGAAGCATAAGAGGAAAAAGAGACTAAGAAGAGACAGACATAAAAAGAAATAAGAGCTAAGGTGCTTGCAAAAATCAATAGATCGCAAATAATCATCCTGGTGCTTGCCCTGGGTTGCGGAATCGCGTTTGCCGCTTTAGACACCAAGATAATCGGCATGACCAGCCTGGGCGGGGAAATTGAGGTTGAAAGAGGTAATATTCTCTCCAAGGCTCTGGCCCATTTCGCTATGGGTGTGCTCAACGACCATATGCAGAAGACCGACCACGCCATAGCAGAATACAGGGAAGCGATAAAATATGACCCGAAGGCTAAGGTTTTTCATATCCGCTTAGGCGCCGATCTCCTGATCACGGGTAAAACCGAAGAGGCCTTGATCGAATTCGATAAAGCTGAAAAGCTTGACCCGGATAGCGTCGACGTAAAATTCCTTAAGGCCCTTACTTTTACAACGATGAGGAAGTTTGATGAAGCGGCGGCCGAATATAAAAAGATCGTAGAAAAAGACCCTGTAAATTTAAAGGCTCTTAGCTCTCTGGCGGATCTCTATGTGGTCCAGGAGAAACTGGTTGAGGCGGCGCGGGTCTATGAGCGATTGTTGGGAACAGAAGAGGGAGAGAACCCTCTTCTTTATTTTAATCTGGGAATAATCTATACAAGGTTAGAAGACCCTGATAAGCCGCTTGAATATTTCAAAAAGGCGCTCGAGCTGTCTCCGGATTACATAGAGGCATTTGTAGCCCTGGGGGCTATCTACGAAAACAGGGAAGATTATCAGAACGCGATAAAGAATTATGAAAACGCGCTGAAGATAAGCCCGCTCAACAAGAGCCTGTATAAGCATCTGGGCGCTATTTATTATGAAGCGGACATGATAAAAGAGGCCATTCAAACTTACAGGTTTTTATTGAAGCTTGATCCTAAGGATCCCGAGTCTTATATCGATCTGGCTTACATCTATGTCAACAAAAAGGAACATGTGAATGGGCTTGCCGTACTTCAGGAAGCTCTGCGCAAAGGCGTGAATAACAAAGAGCGTATACATCTGGCTATAGGATATATACATTCACTTGATAAGGAATACGACGACGCCGTAAAGCAGTACGAAAAGGCCCTCGAAAAAGATCCCAAAAATACAAGGACACTTTTTTTGATAGCCTCTGCCCGGGAAAGAGCCGGGAAATGGGATGAATCCGTTACTATTTTCAGGAAGATCATAGAGATCGAGCCTGATCATGCCGAGGCCGCTAACTATCTTGGCTACATGTTTGCCGAAAAAGGCGTGAACCTCGATGAATCCATAGAATTGGTGAAGAAGGCGCTTAAGGCGGAGCCTGATAACGGCGCTTACATCGACAGTTTAGGCTGGGCCTATTTCAGAAAAGGCATGATAGATGAGGCGCTCATCCAGCTGGAGCGCGCCGCGTCATTAATAGAAAACGATGCGGTCATAAGAGACCACCTCGGAGATGTATACTACGGAAAAGGAATGACAGAGAAGGCTATATCCGAGTGGAGAAGGTCCCTGGAGCTTGATAGCACTCAGGAAAGCGTAAAAGATAAACTGAAAAAATTCGAGAAAGAAAAGGCATGGAACGACCAGACGCGAACAAACTAAAGACTCAGGCCAAGGAGCTGAGAAAGACCATATTAAAGATGCTCGCGAACGCGGGTTCCGGGCACACAGGCGGCTCCCTTTCGCTTGTGGAGATATTATTGAGCCTTTATTTTTATAAAATGAAGTATGACCCCAGGAAGCCCGATTGGGATATGAGAGACAGGCTTGTCCTTTCAAAAGGGCACGGATGTTCCGCCTTATATTCGGTTCTGGCCGAAGCAGGGTACTTTCCGAAGGAAGAGCTTATGACTTTCAGAAAATTCGGTACACGGCTTCAAGGGCACCCGCAGCTGGGTCTTCCCGGCATAGAGGCTTCAACCGGCTCGCTGGGCCAGGGGTTATCGATAGCAAACGGCATGGCTTTAACCGCTAAAATGGAGAAAAAAAATTCCAGGGTCTACTGCATAATGGGGGATGGTGAACTAAATGAAGGCCAGGTCTGGGAAGCCGTGATGACAGCCGCGCACTATGACCTTGATAATCTTTGCGGTATTGTGGATAATAATAAACTTCAGATAGACGGCTGGTGTAAAGACGTTATGAATATGGCGCCTCTGGGCGATAAATGGAAGTCTTTCGGCTGGAACGTAATAGAGTGCGACGGACATGTTTTTAAAGAGATCATGAACAGTCTTGATAAGGCTCAAGGCGCAAAGGGCAAACCGACGGTAATACTCGCCCACACAGTAAAGGGTAAAGGCGTATCTTTTATAGAAAACCAGGCTAGATGGCACGGTATCGCGCCGAAAAAAGATGAACTGGAAAAGGCATTGAAGGAAATAGATGAAAAAGATCAGTGACGAATTACAGTTTGATATGACCCGTAGCGGTTTTGGCAGGGGCCTTGTAGAGCTCGGAAAGGCGAATAAGGACGTTGTGGTGCTGAGCGCGGATCTTAGTGAGTCTACGAGGATCGATTGGTTCAGGAAAGAATTCCCCGACAGATTTTTCTCATTCGGGGTAGCGGAACAGGATATGATATCTACCGCCGCCGGCTTCGCGCTTTCGGGAAAAATAGCCTATGCCTGTACCTTCGGGGTCTTTGCGGCCGGAAGGGCATGGGATCAGGTCAGGGTATCCGTAGATTACATGAATCTGAACGTAAGGATAATAGGGACCCACGCAGGGATCTCAGTGGGGGAAGACGGCTACACGCATCAGGCGCTTGAGGAAATAACGCTGATGAGAGTCCTTCCCAATATGACTGTCCTTGTCCCGTGCGATTTTGTCGAAGCGAAACATGCGACCATAAAATCCGCCGAATGGAAGGGCCCGATTTACATGAGATTGGGCCGTAATAAATCGCCTATAATCACTGATGAAAATGATCCCTTTGAAATAGGCAAGGGAGTCCTTCTTAAAGACGGAGGCGACATCACAATCGTAGCGTGCGGGCAGATGGTTTACGAAGCTTTGAAGGCGGCTGAATACCTCTCTAAAGACAAGATCGACGCCAGGGTTATAAACATCCATACGATCAAGCCGGTTGACGAGAGCATACTTATAAAAGCGGCTAAAGAAACAGGCGCTATAGTCACGGCGGAAGAGCATTCTCTTCACGGAGGGCTTGGAAGCGTTGTCAGTGAAGTAACGTCCCGGAATCATCCGGTCCCGGTAAAAATGATCGGCATGACAGAGTGCGGCCAGACAGGCAGCCCGCAGGAATTATTTAAGTGTTATAACTTAATGGCGGAAGATATAACGAAGGCGGCCAGAGCCGCCTTGAAGATGAAGAAGTAATAGCAACTTTGGGTTTTACAATGTCAACACACTTTGAATTGCCATCACCGGCGAAAATAAATCTTTTTTTGGATGTCCTGAAAAAACGCAGCGATGGTTATCATGAGATCGTCACTGTTTTTGAGAAGATAGACCTGTGCGATAGAATAACCTTTTATCCTATCCCCGATGAGCCCCAAGCCAGAGAAAGTATCCGCGTCACATCAAACACAACAGAACTCCCCATCGACGAAAATAATTTAGTATATCGAGCTTGCTCCTTATTAAAAAACCGGTATGGAATATCAAAAAGTGTAAGGATTCATATTGAAAAGAATATACCGATAGCGGCCGGCCTTGGCGGCGGCAGCAGCAACGCCGCGACTGTTTTAAAAGGCCTTAACCGGCTCTGGAAGCTGGGCCTTTCGGTTGATGAATTATGCGATTTAGGAAAAGAAATAGGGGCTGATGTCCCTTTTTTTATTTTTAACAACGCATTTGCTGTCGGCATGGGAAGAGGTGATGACATAAGGCCGATAGATTCTGATTTAGAAATGTGGCATGTACTGATATGCCCCCCTTACAAAGTCTTGACGAAAGAAGTCTACGGGAACGCAAGTTTGGGCTTGACACAGTCAGGGGCCGATGTTAAAATATTGACTCGCGCCATTGAAAAAAGCGACGCTGAGGAGGTAGGAGAACGATTATATAACGCGCTGGAACATATTGTAACCAAACAAGTTACAGAAATATCCGGCGCAAAGGATCTTGTTAATAGGTGGGGATTTAATGCCGCCGGCGTAACCGGCAGCGGTCCCACCATTTTTGTCTTGGCGTTTAAACGAAAGGAGGCAGTTGAACTTAAAAAGAGATTAGCTGATTCATTTGCTTCTGACGAGTCTCGCAGAGAATGGAAGATTTTCGTTGCTAAGACGGCAACAACTGAAAGAAAGGAGTAGTTCAATGGAGATTACCGAGGTCAGGATTTTTCCGCGGGAGAGCGAGGATCGTAAGTTAAAAGCTTACGCAACGATAACGATAGATAACGCGTTTGTAGTTAGAAACGTTAAAGTTATAGAGGGTAATAAGGGGCTATTTGTAGCGATGCCTTCAAGGAAATTAAGAGAAGCGTGCCCTAAATGTAGATATAAGAACGCCATAAGGAGCAGGTACTGCAACCAGTGCGGTTCAACGCTTCCGCAGACCGAAAAAAGAGAAGATGATCCTGCGCGCCAATCAGGCCATAGGGATATAGCTCATCCTATTACGCCTCAGTGCAGGGAGTATATACAAAATATAGTATTAGAGTCGTATAATAGCGAAATAAAGAACCCGGGCTCTTCAGGATCAGATTTAGGCAAGCCGAAAAGTGAAGCGCCGTTGAAAGCAGAAGCCCATAGAGCTCCGGCTCCGGCTCCGGCTCCGGCCCCAACTCCGGCTCCGGCTCCGGAACCGCAGCAGCCGGCTGAAGAAGAATTTGAAGGCGATTTGGAATTATAATTAACGGTTTTCGGTTTTCGGTTCTCGGTTTACGGAACAACCCTCGTATTTTAAAAACCGAACACCGAGAACCGAACACCGAATACCGAATCCTTGCCGGATGGTGAAATGGCATCACACCGCCCTTTGGAGGCGATTTTCTAGGTTCGAATCCTAGTCCGGCAACCAAACTTCGTCAGAGGCAAATTTTGTCCCGAAGCGTATTACAAAAATATCAAAGAGATTTTTGTAATGTTTACGCAAGGGGCAACTTGACGCTCAGGCGAACAAAGAGCAAAGGAGTTTGTATAATTATTATTCTATAGAGATAGAAAAACAAGGCGTAATGATGAAAAACAATATCTCTGCTAAATTTGATTGGCTTGTACTTAAACCTATTTGGATTGTATTTATTATCTTTGCGATTTATTACTTTACTCAGAGATCATGGTTTATTGGGATTTTAATGCTAATAATGGATTTTTTGCTTGGGATGATTGCGGCTTCTCTTCACAAAGGCAAAACCTTTCATGAGCTTGCGCAAGGCTACCCCACTCGCAAGGAAGCTACCACGGAGCTATCAGCGGAACCGTCAGAGAAAGAATATTATTTCATTGGCAAGGCTTTCGTTAAATTGATGTTTCTTTTTTTCATTGCATCCTTAATATTAACTTTCCATTATGGCCTAAAATGGTATTTTGCTCTTGGTATTTCCTTATTGATTGGCTGGATAGGACCTCTTATTCTTGGAATTCCCTTTTTCTTGTTTTTATGGAAACTTGGAACAAAATTGAAACACTAAGAAAGATGACCTTTAGCAAGGAATGAAAACAATCGGTTGTCATTTAGGTTGTCATTTAGGTTGTCATTTGCTATAATAATACTATGCCATTTGAGCCAAAATATAAGATTACCAATAAAATCCTTAATAATATTTCCCGGATTATGGCCGGGAGAGAAGCTATTGAACAGGCGAAGCTTATCCCTAAATGGGAATTGAAGCTAAAAAAAGAAGCCAGGATCCATAACGCCCATTCATCCACGAGCATTGAGGGAAACAACCTAACCCTTGGGCAAGTTGCCGCTTTAGCAGAAAACAAAGATGTTACAGCCACAGCAAAAGATAAAGACGAAGTTCTAAATTATCTCAAAGCATTAGATTCAATTCCCGAGTACGCAGATAAGAAAATAATAAACGCTAAACTATTACTTGGAATTCACAAGACTCTTACTACCAGTACCCTGCGGTATCAAAAGGATTGCGGTGTTTTTAGAAATCGTTCGGTCTTTGTAGGCAGGCGTATTTTTGACGGAACAGGCTTTAAAGAAGTTGTAGAGTATATGCCTCCAAAAACAAAGGATGTGCCGCGACTGGTATTCGAGTTTCTAGATTGGCTAAATTCTAATAAAATAAAAGAGATTAATCCCGTAATTCTTGCGGGGATTGTCCATTATGAAATTGCACGAATCCATCCCTTTATTGATGGAAACGGCAGGACAGCCCGGTTAATGGCGGCATTAGTTTTATATAAAAGTGGCTTCGATCATCGTAGATTTTTCGCCCTTGATGATTTCTATGATGAAAATAGAGCCGCGTATTATGCGGCACTGAAAACAGCGCAGACGAATAAAGGCAATATTACAAAGTGGCTTGAATATTTTACAGACGGTGTTTTATACTCTATAGACAAGGTTAAAGATTTTATTGAAAAAATAGGGCTTTCTCCAAAGATAGAAGAAGGAGAAAGAATCGAATTAACCCAGAAGCAGATAAAGATATTAGAGCGGATTCAAGAAAAAGGCAAGGTTAGTAATAAAGAGTTGAGAGATATGTTTGGCATAACGCGCCAGGCGATGCTTAAAGAGATTGCCAAATTAATAGACGCAAGGCTGATTGAGCTTGTGGGAAAGGGCAGAAACGCCTATTATAAAATTTCGGATTAGTTTGGATTGCCTAAATAGATAAAACCACGCTTGTGACGGCGAATGGTCATTCTCACAAGTAGGTGAATTTTTTGCGGTTGTGAGGTTCGTCCAGCGTCAAGGTCGGGCAACCAAACTTCGCGAAGCGAAGTTTGGTTCTAAAGTGCCGTTAAGCGGTCCGACGTGTAGGAGGACCGTAGGCGCGGCAGAACCTCACTAAACGATTTGGCCTACGGGGCCAAAAAGCAAGGTAAATACATGGAAAAATGCTCGTTTTGTAACAGAAGTAAAAAAGAGGTCCAGAGGTTTTTTAAAGGACAATCCGGCCTTATTTGCGAATCCTGCGTGCGCCTTTGCGGCAGGATCCTCATAAAAGAAGACAGGGAGAAGGGCAAGAAAAAATCCGGCCAGATCCTGCCTTTAAAGGAATTGCCCAAGCCTAAAGATATAAAAACCAAGCTCGATTCTTTTGTTATAGCGCAAGAGATGGCGAAAAAACAGCTTTCTGTAAGTGTTTATAATCATTATAAAAGAATAATCGCCAATCATAAGGCGGGCGAGATCGAATTTGAAAAGGCCAATGTCCTGTTAATAGGCCCCACCGGCTCAGGAAAGACTCTTTTAGCCAGGACCCTTGCGAGAATACTCGACATTCCGTTTGCCATCAGTGACGCCACATCCTTGACGCAGGCTGGATATGTCGGAGAGGACGTGGAGAATGTGATCTTAAGATTACTGCAGGCGGCGGATTATGATGTGGCTAAAGCCGAGATCGGTATTATTTACATAGACGAAATAGACAAAATAGGCAAGACGCAGGAAAATGTCTCTATAACGCGTGATGTATCAGGTGAAGGCGTTCAACAGGCGCTTCTAAAAATACTCGAAGGCACTGTGGCTAACGTGCCGCCGGCCGGAGGAAGAAAACATCCACAGCAGGAATATATTCAGGTCGATACAAGTAATATTTTATTCATATGCGGCGGTACATTCACCGGCCTCGATAAGATCATCGAGAGGAGGATCACCAATAAGGCGATAGGCTTTAAGGCAGTTCACCATACACCGAAGGAGATCGGTGCGATCCTGTCCAGGGTCGAACCGAGAGACCTTTTAAAATTCGGGATGATACCCGAATTCGTAGGCCGGTTTCCCGTAGTGAGCACATTGCATCCTCTTTCAAAGAGGGATATGTTTGATATATTGCTTAAGCCGAAGAACGCCATCGTCCAGCAGTATAAAAAGTTTTTTGAGATGGAGAACGTGAAATTAGTCTTTGATAAAGGCGCGCTGGAAGAGATAGCGGAAGAGGCTCTCAGGAAAGATATGGGCGCCAGGGCGCTGCGCTCGATCATGGAAGAGATAATGCTTGAGACGATGTATGAGCTTCCTTCTTTTGACGATGTGTCCGAATGCATCGTAAAAAGAAACACGATAAAGAAGCGGAAGAAACCGATATTAATAAGAAAACCGGAGAGAAAGATTGCTTGATTGAAGCAATGTTGATATTAAGCTGAGGTTACGAAAGGTTAC
>JADHVZ010000042.1 GCA_016783745.1 Candidatus Omnitrophota bacterium
ACTTCTTGGTCCCAAACCAAGCGCTCTAGACCAAGCTGAGCTACACCCCGTTATCATGCCTATAAGTATAATGATTCCGGACTAATTGTCCAGAAATCTTTTTATCGCGCCCTTGGCTTTTTTCAGCGCCCTATATCTGTGACTGATCCTGTTCTTGATCTTAGGGCCAAGCTCCGCAAATGTTTTTCCGTATCGCGGTGAAACGAATACGGGATCATAGCCAAACCCTGTCTTCCCCTTCATCTCAAAGCTGATCTTTCCGGCGCAGGCCCCGTTCACAACGCCCAGCACCTTGCCGTCTTTCGCTATTGAGATTGCACAAACAAACCTCGCCCTTCTGTTCCTTGACGGAATACCTTCAAGCGCCTTGAGAAGTTTTTTGTTATTTTTTATATAGTCCTGCTCTTTTCCGGCAAATCTGGCCGATCTCACGCCGGGCTTACCGCCAAGCGCGTCCACTTCCAAGCCTGAATCATCAGCAATAGTGAGTCTGTGCGTAAATTTAGAGATTATTCTCGCCTTTTTAGAGGCATTTTCCTCAAAAGTCTTTTTATCCTCTACTACTTCCGGTATTTTTCCGAAACCCTCGAGGGATGATACCTTTACTTTTAAGTCTCCTAAGATCTTTCTGATCTCTTTGACTTTATGTCTATTTCTTGTAGCTACTACGACCTCTCTCACCAATCCGCTACCTTTCTCAATGTCCTTGCCTGCTGCGTTATCAGCTCCCTTATACCTTGTTTAGCTACTTTCATCATCTTATTCATGATCTTGCCTTCAAACGGCTCCCGCTCAGCCGTGCCCTGGACTTCCACAAACTTGCCGGCGCTTGTCATGATGACATTCATATCGACTTCCGCCGTGGAATCCTCCTCGTGATCCAGGTCAAGACGGACTTCACCGTTCACAACACCCACACTTACCGCCGCTACAAAGTCTCTAACGGGAAGATTTTCAAAGACGCCGTCTTCTTTTAGTTTATTCAGCGCGCAGCAAAGCGCCACAAAGCTTCCCGTGATAGCGGCGCATCGAGTGCCTCCGTCTCCCTGAATAACATCAGCGTCAATCCATATGGTCCTTTCACCGAGCTTTGAGGTATCTACCACACTTCTCATCGACCGGCCTATCAGCCTCTGTATCTCGTGGGTTCTTCCCCCGACTTTCCCGCGTGAAGATTCTCTTGGCGTACGGGATTTACATGAACGCGGCAGCATGCTATATTCGGCCGTTACCCAGCCCTTTCCTGAATTTCTCAAAAAACGCGGTACTCCGTTCTCGACGCTGGCAGTACATATGACCTTGGTATCGCCCATCTCTATGAGACATGAGCCCTCGGCATATTTCATAAAGTCTCTTTTTATTTTAGGCTTCCTAAGTTGGTTCTTTGCCCTTCCGTCAGCTCTCATCGGGGCCTCCGTCTTTTCTTAAAAATATCTCCGCCCTTAGAGTCTATTCCCACTATCACAGGAAAATCTTTCACTTCAAGTTCATATATGGCCTCCGGGCCTAAATTCTTATACGCGACCATTTTTTTCTTCGTTATCTTTTTTGAAAGAAGCGCGCCGCATCCGGCAGGCGCTAAAAAATAGACCGCTTTATATTTTATTATAGAATCTTTTACTTCTTTGCTACGCCTTCCCTTTCCTATCATGGCCTTGACGCCTGATCTAAGAAGCGCGGGTGTGAAAATATCCATTCTCGCGCTGGTAGTGGGGCCGCAAGAGCCGATAACCTGATTACGAGGCGAAGGCGCAGGCCCGGCATAATATATCGTTATATTCTTGAGTGAAACCGGCGGCTTCTTTCTATTTTTGATCAGCTCAGCCAGTATTTTGTGCGCGGCGTCTCTGGCAGTATACACAATACCTGATAAAAGTACGCTCTGCCCCGCTTTCAGCGCGCGGATCTCTTCTTTTTTTAGAGGAAGTGTCAGCTTATTCATAATACACCATAAGCGCTTCTTGTAGCATGGCAATTTATGTTAACCGCTACAGGTAATCCGGCGATATGCGTGGCGGAACTCAGGATATTAACACCAAAAACAGTGGTCTTCCCGCCCATGCCCATTGGCCCGATACCCAGGCTATTTACCTTGTCCATGATCTTTTTTTCTAAAGCGCGCGACCGCAGGTCCGGATTTTTTTTGTCTATCCTTCTAAGTAAAGCTTTTTTCGCGAGCCCGGCCGCATGATCAAAGGTACCGCCGATTCCGACGCCAAGCACAAAAGGCGGACATGCTTCCGGACCGGCTTCTTTTACCGCCCGGGTAACAAAATCTATTATTCCTTTTTCGCCATCCGACGGGTTCAGCATGCGGATCTTTGATTTATTCTCGCTTCCGAACCCCTTCGGCATCACCCACACCCTGACAGCCTTTCCCCGCACTATCTCAGTATGCAATATCGCCGGAGTATTTGTCTTAGTATTTTCTCTGACAATTGGTGATCTCACAACGGACTTCCTGAGATAGCCCTTCTTGTATCCGTCCTTTACGCCCTTATTGACGGCGTTTTTCAACGAGCCGCCCACCAGCCGGACATCCTGCCCGATCTCCATAAAGACCACGGCCATACCCGTATCCTGGCAGATGGCGATCCTGTTTTTAGATGCTATGGCCGCGTTCTCAAGAAGAAGCCGCAATACGCCCTTTGCGCTTTTGCTCTTCTCTCTTTTTAAAGCGCCGCTAATGGCTTTTTTCAGATCAGGCCGCAGATCTACATTTGCCTCGATACATAATCCGCTTATTAACTTCGTGATATCGCTTACCGGCAGTTTTTTCATTTGGCCCTGTATCCTTTTCTTTGATATTCGGCGTTGGTAACGGTTTTTATACCGCCCCGTATCCTATATTCCATCTCAATAGCCATATAGCGCGGCTTGCAGGCCTTAACCAGGTCATCCAGTATCCTGTTTGTGGCGTGCTCATGAAAAATGCCCACATCCCTGAAGGATACCAGATAGAGTTTGAATGACTTAAGCTCTATACACCTTTTATCCGGCACATATTTGACCCTGATTTTCGCGAAATCCGGCAGCCCTGTCTTTGGACATATGCAGGTATATTCGTCTGTCTCTATGCGCACAGAGTAATCCCTGTCGCTATATTTATTCCGCCATACTTCTATGGGCGGTGTTTTAAGGCTGCGCACTCTCTCCTGCAGGCCTTCATATAAGGATCTCATCTACACCCCTATCTAATAGACATAAATTTGTGTACTTGCGGTATCACTCTCACGTTACTCAGGCGTTTTTCCGATAGATTCATAAACTCAAGAAGCGCTTTCCTGGAGACTTTTGTCGTGCCTTTATTGTCAATAGTCGCCGGCTGGATCACAAAAGGGAGCTTATTGTCGGAATTCACAACGATATCCCGCGCCTTAACAACATCATTCCTTTCGGTCTTTTCAGTAACGATCACTTTAACAAATAAGTCTTTTTTCCTCGACATACTCAAAAATTCTGAGTGTTTCCTCCATAGGGGCTCCTGGCCGGTCGATGATGGTAACTTTATATCCATGGCCACTATATCGACATGATCTATTACGCGGCTCAACTCTTCTGTCAAGGTGCCGTTGGTCTCGAGGTATATCTTAAACTTTTTCTTTTTTAGTATAGGCAGAAAACGCTTCAGAAAATCCGCGTGAAGAAGCGGCTCTCCGCCCGTTAGCGAAACAGAATGATGCCTCCCGTCGCTTTTCTCAAGGGCCATCACGCTAAGCAGCACTTTATCAATTGATGCGTTTTCCACAGTAGCTTCTTTTTTAGTGTCGCAGTAAGAGCAATTAAGATTGCATCCGGCAAACCGGACAAAGATCTGCTTTGCGCCCACAAAAAGCCCCTCACCTTGAAAAGATGAGAATATCTCGATAAGGTCAGCTGCCGGCTCTACTTTATTATCGCTATTTATTTGCCCCTTCGAATTCTGGTTCATGGCTCTTTCCCGTAAGCGGGTCTTCCAACCCGGCTTCATCAAAACCTTTTTTTCTTAAGACGCAGGAATCGCATCTGGCGCACGGCTTCTCCCCTCCTTCATAGCAGGACCACGTAAGCTCATAGGGAACAGCCAGTTTATTACCCATCCTGATGATCTCGCTTTTTTCTTTATCTATAAGCGGCGCCTCTATCTTTATGGCCTTCCCCTGGGATCCGCTTCTGGTGCCCGTTTTCAACAGCCTGTTGAATTCCTCAAAATATTCACCCCTGCAATCCGGATATCCGGAATAATCCACGGCATTAGCGCCTATAAATATTGAATCGGCGCCTATTGCCTCAGACCATCCGGCCGCAAGACTTATAAATATCGTATTCCGCGCCGGCACATAGGTGGAAGGAATACCCTTTGCCATTTCGCTTGCATCCCTTTCAGAGGGGATCTCCATATTCTCATCAAGCAGGGAGCTTCCCCGCCAGGGAAGAGATAACTTTATTGTTTCATAGTCACAATCTGCCAGCCTCGCTATTTCTTCGGCCTTGAGCACTTCTTTTTTGTGGCGCTGGCCGTAATCGAATATAAGGCAGTAGCATTTATATCCCCTATCCAGCGCGACATATAAAGTCGTGGCGGAGTCAAGCCCGCCTGATAACAAGACAATGGCTTTCTTCATAATTATCTTTCCCTGTATATCGCCTTCGAATCTTCCGCTTCCCAGACGGATACGAATGAGAGCGGCAGTCTTTTCGCTTTCAGCTCGCAGAATATGAATTTAGCTATATTCTCCGACGTAGGGTTAACCCTTCTAAAATAGGAAAGTGCGTTAAGATTTTTGTGATCCAGCTTTTTCAACACGCCGTTAAGTTCTTTTTTTACATCCTTGAAGTCAATAACAATGCCGATATTATTGAGTTTATCCGATGAGATATTAACGCCCACCTTCCAGTTGTGCCCGTGCGTGTTTTCGCATTTACCTTTGTATTTTCTCAGCCTGTGGGCTGAGCTGAAATGTGAATATACTTCGATCTCAAACATTACTTACCCCACCTCTACTCTCTTGACGCTGTTGATCCTGCTGCCCAGGAACCTGGAACCGATCTTTCTGAAAAGCTCGGGCTCATCCGAGACATAAAATCTGCATCTAGCTTGTCCGCTGTTATTACTTATCCCGTTATTATCCAGGATTTTTTTTACGGCTTTAGCTGTCTGCGAAGCGGAATCTATTACCGATACGTTCTTACCGAATATCCGGCTGATAACAGGTTTTAACAGCGGGTAGTGCGTGCACCCGAGTACTATTGAATCAATACCCTTTTGCTTGAGCGGAGCCAGGTATCTTCTTGCTATCACCTCTGTGACATCGGTATTAAGCCAGCCCTCTTCCACAAGCGGGACAAAGAGCGGACAGCTTGCCCCAATAACATCTATTTTAGGATTTATTTTTTTTATCTCTTTTTTATAAATATCGCTTGAGATCGTCGCCTTTGTGCCTATTACGCCTACCTTCAATTTCCTGGTAGCGCCCGCGGCCCCCTTAGCGCCCGGGCCTATAACACCGACGACAGGTATATTATACCGCCTTCTTAATGTAGGCAGGCTGAAGCTCGATGATGTATTGCAGGCCGCTACTATCATCTTGACGCCTAATCCCACTAAAAAATCCGCGTTTTGAACGGAGAATTTGATAACGGTATCCCGGGATTTAGCGCCGTAGGGGACGCGGGCCGTATCTCCGAAATAAATTATATCCTCCCCCGGAAGTATCTTCCGTATCTCTTTTAATACGGTAAGGCCGCCCAGGCCTGAATCAAATATGCCTATGGGCCTCTTTCTCATAATGCCATTACTGCGAGAACCCGTTTGACCCCTCATATTTTCCTTTATAATTTAGGATGCCGGATACGATGCCTTCAGCCAATTTTTGTTTATATGAACTTTTTTTGAGATTATTCTCATCCGTCTTATTGGATAAATAACTAAGCTCCACTAAAACAGACGGCATCTCCGTGCCCTTAAGAACATAGAATCGGGCGCTCCTTACATTTTTCTTTTTTAGATTCATCTTCTCGCTGACATCCTCGTATATGGATTCCGCCAGCTCAATAGATTCCTCCCTGTTTTCCGAAAATTTTAAGTCCCAGACTATAGCCTCTGTCATTTTGGAAGAATTCGCGAACGAGCCCTCTTCGTATTCTAAGGCCGAGTTCTCCGAAGCCGCTAATGCCCTGGCATTGTCATCGGTAGCCTTATCCGTGAGGCAATATATCTCAAACCCTTTGATCCAGCGGTTATTATTAGCGTTAGCGTGAATGCTCACGAAAAGGTCGGCATCATTTTCATTAGCTATCCTTGCTCTTTTTCCGAGGGGGATAAAAATATCAGAGTCTCTCGTCATGGTAACATCTATCCCTTCCTGCTCAAGCAGCTTCTTGATCTTCTTGGCGACGTCCAGCACTACGGTTTTTTCATAAAGGCCTGACCTGCTTACCGCGCCCGGGTCTTTCCCCCCATGGCCGGGGTCAATAACCACTTTTTTTATTTCATATTTCTTCCTTGCCGATTTTTTAGGTTGTATATCCTGTTTTTCTTTGGCGGTCTTTGACTTTGTATGCGCGATCTTATATTTTTTGCCTAAGGCGAACAGATCCCTTACCTTGCCTCTGGCGAATTTAAGCGGCACGTAAACGGAGCCTTTTTTTAAAATAACCGGAGCGCTCAATTTTTTGATCACATCTTGCGTGTAATAATACCTACTTCCCAATAAGAGTACGGTTTCCAGGCCATTCTTCTCCAGAGTGATCCTGCGGGAGATGCTGTCCCAGTCCCAATTTATTCCGTTGGCGTCACATATATCGACCAGCAACACGTAACTTTTACCTTCTATTTTAACATTGGGAGTATCAATATCTTTCTCGAGGCCTTTTATGCGGTAAGCAAATGCCGGCAAGCAAACGCATAACAGGATAAGTGATATTATTGTCGTAATTATCTTTTTGTTCATAATTTTCCTTGTCGGAAAAGTTTTTAAGGAGGTGTCGTCCTCTCTCTCACTGTTCGGCTTGTCGCCTCACTGCGTTCGTTCGGACATCCACCAATTCGAACTACAGCTGAAATACATGCTTATATCAAAATATTACCAGTAAAGTACCCTTATTTTATACCAAATATTAGCTCAAAAAGCAACCGAATTGCGCTTATTAGGCATGTCCTATACCAAGATAGGCAAGATTTTAGGCATAGACCCCAAAACCGCCAAAAAAGCTATTGAACGGAAAAAAGGGGACTGTCCCAAGCGAGCGTAGCGAGCGCGTGGACTGTCCCCCTTTTTCAACCTGTCATTTCCGCGAAAGCATGCCCTGAGCGAAGTCGAAGGGCGGGAATCCAAAACCCTGTCATCCCTGCGAAAGCAGGGATCCAAACGAAAGGAACCACCATGCGACCATTTACCATGCGCAGTTGGTTAGAGCCCAGAGAACGCTACATCTGGGCCCAAATCCGCATACTACACGAAACACACAAAGCAATACTTGTAACCGCCCCCCACTGTCATCCCCGCGAAAGCGGGGATCCATACAACAATAACATCAAAATCTGGATCCCAAAATCACAAATATTTGGAATAAGGCTAAGAAAGAGTGTTTTTGAGATTTACGTCAAAGAAAGTATTATATCCCTAAAATTTGACACCCTAAAAAATAAAATTTACCTTTTGACACACACGTACAGATATGGTATGCTTTTATTGTATCACGATAAGAGGCTATCCAAAGGGTTCCGTCCCGAGGTAATGCCTCTCTTTTTTTATCCCCTTTTTAGTCGCCTTTTTACATATTTATTTAGCTCCTTTGGCCATTCTGTTGAATATAAAATAACAAATCAAAGTTCAAGTATTGTTGTTTTCTACATCGGCTTCTCTTTCGGTTTCGAATCCTTTAGCCATAAGATACCCTCTTGCTCTTTCAGCCAATCTGTATCGAGATATAATCTTCCAGAAAGCTCTACTGTGATTGGGTTCAATTATATGTGCCATCTCATGGAAAACAACATAATCCCTTACCCAAGGCGGCATCTCGAGAAGGCGATGCGATATGCGAATAACCTTTAACTTATAATTACAGCAGCCAAACTTTTTATACTGGTCAGTTACATACTCTATTTTGCTGACCTTTAGCCTACTGCCAAAGTATCTTTCGTTTAACCTTCCTACTACACTTTTTAGATCTTGCTTTGCATTGAGTTCTTTCTTAAGTTTTCGTCTTTCAAACCTTTTCTTAAAATTACTAATAAGCTCTTTAAGGCGAACCTCTGATATATTGGCTGGGACATTGATATACATTGTATCCTCAACAAACCGTGCACTGATTGTCTTTTGCCGCCTATCGCTTCGAGCAACTTTTACTTCCATTCTCTCCTACCAAAATCATGGGGACACAATACTTAATTACTTCAAAATAGAACCGT
>JADHVZ010000043.1 GCA_016783745.1 Candidatus Omnitrophota bacterium
AAGATGAAGAATGGATACTAGGGATAGAATTACCGGAAGATTCAGAAGTGCTCAGGGTAATGCAAAACGATAAGATGTTAGACCGGGTTGACGATGATACAGCGCGCTATTGTCTAAACAATCCCAAAGGTGCAATAACAATAACGGGGGATCCAAAAAAAGAAGATGGTCTTGTCTATGAACTTACGAAAGATTATCTGATTTTTAAAATGCATAAAGACTGGAAGTGCCCTGGACGGTTGGTTAAGAATCCCACGATGGGTTATTACCTTGTTGTTGTTCCGGAAGAATGGGAACGCGATGAAGAAAGATCGGGTATTGCCCCTATAGAGCCAGAAGGTGTGAAATTGGAGGGGTATAAGGCGCATTATTTTTATGTACAGGAGGATAATGAGGCTATAGTTTTTATTATGTCGGGTGGTGAACAAATTGTGCTTGATTTCGGAAGACATGGTTTTCGACTTGTTGGAAAAGAAATAGTAGCTGATGTTTTCGAGGAAAGAGGACAGCTGTTCGGAGAAAGGCCTCCTTTCCTGCAAATCCTTGACGAAAGAAGATGGAATGAGATAGGGACTATTGTCATAGGCGAAGAAGGGCCGGGCCGGCATAAATGGCGTACGCAATTTAGCCCAAAGGAAAATATCAAAAGACAGAGATTACCAAGGGAACTATACGAACGGTGTGGTGGGTGGTATTTTATCAGGATCTATGATACAGATGGCATGCTTCTGGAGAGCATGGATTTTAGATTTTTGAATGGCTTAAAAGATATTGAGTCTCCACATTATCCTTTTCCCGATCCTCAAGGACATAAACCCGTTAACCTTATTTTTCATCATATGGTAGGTTGCAAAGTTACGTTTAAGCCACAGGAACCTCAATCTGATAGTCTATCTATTGAGCGTAATACGGAAAAAACCATAGCGTTAATACCGAGCGAGCCTGAATGGGATGAACTAACATGGATTGTCAGTACGGACAAAAAGAGTATAACCATAATAATCCGGATAGACAGAATTAGATGGAGCCTTGTGGAAAGAGGTGCAGTGGACAATATAGGCGAGCAGATGGATAGGCCGTTACGAGCTGAGCGAAACTGGTTTTCCCCTGATTTAAATAAAGAGATTCGCATATGGTTTCCGAAACCTGGTTGGACTCAGGAGATATTAGTTGGTTTCAGCAAGTTCAGGAGCACCTCTATCCCAGTAAGAATCGATAGCCCGTTTGCGACAGTTTTATTGAAAGAGTTTTATGATATTAATGAGATACAGGATCTTGAGCAGTGCTTAGAATTGAAGTTTTGGGTTGCCTTGAATTCTGACTATGAGGGAGGCGCTGCCATTTGCACGATATCGCCGCAGTGTGTAGAAGCGGAAGAAGATGCACCGCCTGAAATATTGAGTGAAACCGAGGATACAGATATACCATTTGAGGTTGAAGAGATTGATCCTTTTTCAATAAAAAGCTGCAGCACATGCGATCATGCGCGAGTGAGAAATGACATTTATTGGTGCAGACATTATCGATGGCCTCATATTACCCGTTGGATTTTTAAAAAACAATACTCACGTTTTATTTGTTCTACACCGCCTAGATGGGAAGGCGAGGACGAATACGATTATAATGACAATAAAATAAAAGTGCCACATCAAAGTTAACTCGAATCTCGGTTTTTTTGCGCACCCAGTAAGAACAGTCAGAACAGTCAGACGCTTTGAGCAACTTCAATGTTTACAGAAGATTATAAAAGAAATGCGTCTGGCGGATTATATTTGTGACTTCTTGTGCATTAAGGAATTGCGCAACACGCCTGATCTACCTGTAAGCCAGTTTTTGCTTGACATATGTCATGACATATGGTACATTTGAGGTATAGATGACAGAGAAGGAGATAGTAGGCAAGCTTAAGGATTACATGCAGCGGCATGATCTCCGGCAGTGGGAATTCGCAAAAAAGATAGGTATTCCAGAGAGAACATTAAGCAGGTGGCTAGGCAGGAAGACAAAAATCTCTCGCGCGTATCTACGAGTTCTTGAAAAAGAAGGGATCATATAAAATTTTTTAACTAAAATATAGACATATGTCAGGACATATAGCATGAAGAATACAATAAAAACAATAATATTCTCAACACTAATAACCGTAAACATCGTCGTCTGGCATGAGATCCTTGGGTTGGATTTCCTGCGGGTGGTGGTGGCGGCGGTATTGGTGTTGGTGTTTGTGGTATGGGATAGGTGAGGGGAAGGGATTGCTTCGGCCGCTGCGCAGCCTCGCAATGACGAAAAGGAGGCTTTATGTTTTGGTCTAAGTCGAATCGGCTTAATACTGGTTTCTCGGAGATCTGGGAGAAGCTGCATCGGGATGTATTGGCGGATAATCCGCCGCGGAAGACGGCGATGAGGTACCGCAATACGTATAGGCGGATGTTCGTAGATTTCCGGGATGAATACTTTCCCGAAGTGAAGACTCCTAATCAGTTGAGCCTGATGTTCTTCAGGGAATACAAGAGTTATTATGTCAATACATTGAAGAGGCCATTCGGGTGGCGGGCAGAGTTGATAATCGTTAAGGCCATAATGAGGCGGCTATACGCTCTGGGGTACTGCCAGAAGGATATAATCGAGAAGCTAAAAGAGGAGAAGAGGCCCAGAGCCAATAAAAAAGACTATCCGGATATCGCTAAAGGTAAAATGGCGGAATTATTTTCATTTATTAAAAGGGATAGGCCGGATTACTATGCGTGCCTTTATTTTATGTTCAGGACCGGCAGGCGCAGGCAGGAGACCACCCTTATACGCAAAAGTGATGTGGTATTCAAGGAATCAAGGC
Source organism: Candidatus Omnitrophota bacterium (assembly GCA_016783745.1). GTDB lineage: Bacteria > Omnitrophota > Gorgyraeia > JAHIPI01 > JAHIPI01 > BS750m-G14. Next base: position 2,834 of record JADHVZ010000043.1, read on the forward strand.
CGGTAGCGGTCAATATAAGGGCCGAGTGATGAACGTCAACCATTATTACCCATTGGCGACAATTAAAATTACCCACGCCTGAGCAAAAAAATTACCCCCTTTCACGGTTTTTCCTGTCTTTTGCATGGTTTATACGATAACTTGGGATATTCAGCTCAAGGATAATGCTGTGATGAATGATGCGGTCAATAGCCGCCGCGGTCATCATAGGATCCTTGAATATCTTCTCCCATTTTGAGAAGGGTAAATTACTGGTAATCATGACGGTGCCCCGCTCATACCGCTCAGCCAAGAGCGTAAAGAGCACCTCCATCTCTTCTTTACCCTGCTGCACATAACCGATGTCATCGATGATAATGGCCTGATACCTGTTTAGCTTTTTAAACAACTTAGGCAGTTTTAAATCTCTCTTAGCTGCCAGCAGTTCCTGTAAGAGCAGGGCGCAGGTGGTAAAGTATACCCTTTTGTCTTGCCGGATCAATTCTTGGCCTATCGCGCATATTAAATGCGTTTTACCGCTCCCTGGATTGCCGAAGATCAAGATATTCTCATGATGTTCAAGGAACGCACCATCCGCAAGTACCTTAATTTGCTGCCTGAGCTTCTGAGAGAGCCTCTTAAGATCAAATGTATCGAAGTTCTTCTCAAGGGGCAGCCCCGATTTACGCAATAAGCGGTCTATACGCTTGGTCCTTCTGGTCTCGCTTTCCTCCTGCATGACCTCCAACAGGTATAATTCATGCTCCCATGAGTTTTTTTGGGCCTTTACAGCGATGTCTGCGTAGCGTTTTCGTGCTGTAGTCAAACATAATTCGTCTAAATAACTTTGCAGCCGGGATTGTAAGCGTTTATCCATGGACAACCACCTCTCCATGAACATCCAACAACTCATCATAAACTCCCAGAGCGACGTCATCTATGGCCACATCCGTTACTGGCGCTATCTGGCTGTTTTTAGCGAGAAGTTCTCTGATAGATGTCACGGAGATGGCCGCGTCCCGTGATAAAAGATGCCGTATGGCCGATTCTATGCGATCATGGCCTTCCTGAGCGGCCATGTGAAGCACTGTTACATATTCTTTATTGGCCCTGAGCGGATTATGGCGTTTTAAATAATCATAGGCCATCCTAAAATAACTCGAAGGAAACATCTCCGATTTGTATCGATAATTTTCAAAGGCCCCAGGCTTGCGTACCAGCCAAGCTATGATATGCCGGTAGTCTATGCAGGATTTACCGTCTCCTTTAAGACGGGGAATGTGTTCAACCTTACGCTGGGCATACCATACCTCAAGATAATCAACATATACTTTAACCAATACCCTCTCACCGATCAACCGGCTGTGTACTGAATACGTGTTATGTTGTACATGGATAGTGCTCGACGGGCCTACCCTGACTTCCAGCTTCTTGCAATCTTCAAGTCTACGCGCCGGAAGAGGCCGTAATACAGCTAACTCCTCTGCCAGCAGTTTATCCCGCCCTCTATTCAGCTGATCAAGGACCTTGCCCAAAAACTTCTCATATTCCTGCCTTGTATTAAAATCACGGCTGCCACGCAGCATTAACGCCTGCCCTATGGCTTTTTTAAGCCGGTAATGCCTCTGCTCTACATCACCGTTCTCGTTCGCCCGGGCCGCATTCGTACGCTCCGGCGTTACTCCGTAATGCCGCAGTAAAGAACTGTATCGCCGTGTAAACTTCTCAGGGTTACAGTCTTTATTAACCGCGGAACTCATACGGTCGGTACGGTGCTTTTTTGCAACTCCGCCTAATTCCCATACCGCGTTCTGATATCCGGCGGATAAACTCTCGAAACTCTCTGAAAAACATATTGTAGCCGTCTCCCAGTTGGAATAGGAGAGGGTGTAATGGTATACCAGATGATCAAATGTTTCTCTCCTTATGGTTATATCCAGCTTGCCCATATGCGTAAAATCAGACGCTGATAACTCCCCCGGCCGGTGAACCTGTGGGAAAAATACTTCTTTGGCCGGCCCCTCTGTGGCTCTCCAGTGTCTCAGGCGCCTCTGTAACGTCCGTAATTGTCCATCCTGGTAATCTCCTGGCTTCTCCCGTTGTAAAAATTCAAAGATTGTCTTGGCTTCCAGACCGGGATTACCATCTAAAAGCTCTTTAACCTGTCCCCAGACACCCTCAAACGGGTCAAATCGCGTTCTCCAACGGTGTTCCGGCGTTATTTCACTGGGTAATTTGCCCAGTTTTATGTACTTAAAGGCCGTCTTGCGATCCATTCCGGCCTTTAAGGCGGCTATAATCTTCGTTTTTTCGCTTTTCATAAGCCTTATTAGTCTCCTTACTTGTTGATCCGTTACCATCTAAGCCCCTTTCTTTTAGTGACTTAGATAGTGTACCTTACATGTCAACTTTGGGGAATTCTAATTGTCGTTGATGGCGCACTATAATTGTCGCACATCACCGAGACTACCAAATGCAGGGAAAAGGCGCCTCTAAGGTGGATTGATGGGGATCTGGAGGAGCTGATACGGCAGGTATTAGTGAACAATGAGACAGTGTGGCTCTTTTCCAATAGATATAGGAAGGAGATGCTCACCTGATAGAGTCTGTGATTACCTCAAAAAGGCGAGCCGTGAGGTCATAGGCATCCAGATCACGCCGCACTACCTCAGGCACCGCTTCTTTACCGAATGTGCCAAGGCGAATGCCTCCCTGACGGACGTCAAGGCCATCTCCGGTATAAAGGACAGCAAGGTGCTCCTGGATTACTATTCGCATAGTACTGTGGATGGCCAAGCAAGAGTCCTCGCCATTACGGGCTTGTAAATAGCTCTTCTCGGTGCTAGAATTGGAGTATAGTAAGTGAGCAAGAACAAGGTATTCTTAATCGTAAATATACGATCGCAATGTTTTTGCCAAATTGACCTCAAGCCGGTTGCATAGCTACTTCTAAAGGTTCGGTAAGTGGGCTATGCCGGCTCGTCTGCCATGCAGTATAGCGCAACAAGCGAGCCATTGCAAGATTTTGTTTCCGTTGTGCCAGTATCACCTCCTTTTGACCGGACAGTGCCTGAAGCGGGGTAACGTAGCTTAAAGAGCTGTGCGGATCGTTGTTGTAGATGTCAGGGACGCGATTGAGCCATTGAATAATATCGTCGACCAGCTTGAATGACCGTGGAGCATCCCTGTGGTGTTTGAGAGTCCTGATAAATGACTCTATCCATGCCTGGTCATCCGGCGTGTGTGGCCGCCCGAAGTGGACGGGAGCGCCGAGAAGCTCTTTGATAACCTGTTTTGTAGACGATGCCTTCATCGCAGAGCCTCTATCTGAATGGGCAACCAGCTTTGTAGTCAAGTGCTCCGGCAGCAGGGCATACGATTCCTTTACGGATTGTGTAAGATCGCCGGCAGATACTCCGTTTATGGCATGCCCGACATGCAGCAGGTACCTTTGAGGAAGGATCATTACCGGAATAGCCCAGACAATGATGCCTGTGTCCGTCCTAAACTCTGTGCCGTCATAGCAGAGGAGCGAAAAACCTTCGTCTAAGAGTGCATGGGCGCTGACATAGGGCGTTGTCCTATGCCAATGCTTTCTTGGTTCGACCATATTTTTGGCTTTCAGCACGTGATATACCGTCGATAGCGAAGCAAAGAACTTACCGGAATCATGGCCGTGAACAAAGATATGGCTTACCGGCTTGCCGATAAGCTCAGGCATCCATGCAGCGGCTTCAATAGCATTGCGTTCATGCTCAAGCGTCTTATTCCATGCGGTCCGCGGCCTTATCGGCTTCGGGTTTGCCCACCTGCGGAACTTTCTGGGAGCAATATCGAATATCCGACAGGCCCGTTTCTGGGTAAAACCTTGAGTAACAGCTTCACTTATAACAATAACCACGGTTCTTTTAACCTCAAGTTTAAAATGGCCGTTTAACGGCCCTTTGAGTCCTAACTCGTCTTTTTTTTTAACAAGGACAGCTCGTGCCCCACGGCCGCAAGCGCGTCCTTGGTATTGTCGAGCTCTTTGGAGACTCTTTGATACTGTTCTACGGGTATGACCTGTTGTTTTCGTCCCTGTTTTCCGGTATGGGCAAGGGCTTCCATGGCTGCCTCTTTGACTTTTCTGCGTATGGCAACCAGATCCCAGGGCTTTAGTCCGTAACGCGCCAGAATCGTCTTTACCGGGGCCTCTGGCGCATTGCATTCCAGGTATATGTCGAAGAGTTGCTCCGGTGTGAGGCTTAATCGTTCTTTCTTTGATCTTGTATTCATTATGGGTTCCAATGGTGACCTCCTTTGGGTATATTATACTCTTTTTTAGGTAAATCATCAATCCTAGGGCTTCGTAGCGCAAGAAATTCTGCGCCGCCCGCAAAAACGTACCGCCAATGCCTAAAAGTTAATTAACCCTTCTACTTGAGGTCACTGTCGCTAAAAAAACGGGCGATAAATAGCCTGAAAATAGAAGGCGCCGCAAAATATTATGGCTACATTCAAAGAATGGAAACGTGACTTTCTGAAACAAAAAAAATGGTCAAAGTTATTAACCATCATTGCAATATTAGGTTTTTTGTTTATGTTTTATCAGAACTATAGTGATAATAAAAAACATCAAGAATTAATAGAGGGGATTAGATTAATTTACGAAAGGGAACAAGAAACGGAAGTTGCTTCAGAAATTATTGATGCCAAAGCAGAAAAAACCTATGAAATTGCAAAGAATTTCAATGCTAATTTTTTAATCAAAAATGGGTATGAAAAAAAGGGTGGTATGGGTACATGGATTACCCCTGCGTGGGAAGAACAACCTCAACAAAAATTTTATCTCATGGATTTTGTCGGTGGTCTTGAAAAAAATAGGATTTCTGTTTTTATTACCGTAGAAAATTTATTGGTATGTCAAATCCTCACATCAGATGGTAGAAAAGAGGATTTGTCAGTTAGTATTAGTTCTTGGAAAAAAGACGAACCGCATTTGATTATTGTTCAGTGGCAGACAGAAAAAGATAGGGTGCAACTTTTTATAGATAAAAAGGAGCACATCAAAGCAATACCAAATTTAGATTTTGATGTATTAGGTCCTATTCTTTTCATGGGCATTGATTTTGAAGGAAAATTTCCTGCAAGTTTACGAAGGGGAGGGCCTAAGATTTCAGAAGGTTTAAAAAGTATAGGGCTTAAAGAATACAAGCAAAACTAAGATAAGAATAGCTTGGAAGAGGTAAAAAGCAAATAGTTCTTCATCCGCTTCAAAACAGCGGAGAGTAAGTAACTCTAAGCCAGGCAAGAATAGGGAACTCTAAAGCTGAAATATTACAATTATCTGTCATTAAGTTAATAAAAAAATAGTAAGATTTATTTCTTGATTAATGTCCTCTCATTGTGTATAC
>JADHVZ010000044.1 GCA_016783745.1 Candidatus Omnitrophota bacterium
CTCCATGGTAAAACCAAGATGCCCGTCCCCTTCTGTCAATAGATCGGTCGCATCCACCCATTCACCGACTCCGAGTGACTGCCAGCTATCGGTTCCGGATTCTTCAACATCTATGTAAGTCCCGATTATATTTCCCCTTATAGCAGTTGCTCCGACCGCGCCTTCACCTTCAGATTCAGAATACAGAGCAATACCTTTGAAAACGCCCCGCATCTTGCCTGATTCTCCTTCTCCGCTGATAGTACCAAGCCAGTAGTCATCGATATCTGAGGTTCCGCCTAACGCTAACACAAACGGGGAATTCGGCCCTCCGTCACCGCCAAGCCCGGCTCTCCACACGCCCCAATCCTGGCCATCAAGCTCGACCGATTCGGCGCCGATTACCCCTGAAAAATCACCGCCTATTAATCCCTCGGAAAAACTACTTCGGATCGGGTGATCTGGATTTTCGTCATCTATGTAGAGCTGATCCGGCGTGATCGAGGTGGGGCTATCGTAATAAGCCGTAAGGTTGCCTGTCGCGTCAAACATTTCTGCCCGAGGATAAAAATTGCCTGTTATGGTAGAAAAATTTCCGTCTTCATCTGACGGGGCAAAATAGCCGACGCGGTACCCGCCCGCGCCGTCATCCCTTATATAAAGGCCGGACAATACCCCCTCAAGTAAATCATCGAGCTTGATCCCGGCGGCTACTCCCATAATGGACATTCTATCGCTTATCTCACCGCGAAATTCACTGCCCCATAATGTATAATCGTCAGGATTTTCAAATTCTCCTATCATGGTAACCGGGGCAAAACCGTCCTCGATGGAGTCTGTCCCGCCAAAAATAAAAGAGATATGGCCGCTGTCGAACGTCGCCTCGCCATCCTCGACATAGCCGAAACTGCCTTCCGCTATGCCGGCGTATTCAAGCGGCTCCTCCACCCAGGTTCCTATGGTGGTCCCTATCCAGGTGCCCTCAGTCTCATTCACTCCGTAAAAATCACCTTCCAATACTCCGAGAAACGATTCTGCGGTGTCATGCTCAAAAATTAAATAGGTACCGTTTACATCCGCTTTTATCTCTCCGTCTTCCCATGTCCCGGCTGACAGATCGGCAAGTAAATAAAACGCCTCCCATTCATCATTATCAGCAAGGCTTAGCATGCCGGACCAGCCGGTGTTAGCCTCCGGATCCGGATTTTTGAATATATTACCGTTGCCGAATCTCATATCATACATGCCCCAGTCTACATCATCATTAATAGCAATATCATCGCCCCATGAGAGGTGGCCTTTTATATTTCCTACGCCGTTAAAGTCACCGGTTATTACAAAATTCCAATCAACATCGCTGTCATCCATATCAAATGTTTTCCAGTCCGACGGTATTTCAAGGGGTATTCCTGTCTCCATAATAGTCGGCGTTAATGTGCCTTCAGTCATCCACATGGAGATCCCGGGATGATAGCCTCCTCCTACGTTACCTCTAAAAAATCCCGCGTCATATATCCCTTCGGTTCCTGTAGGCGAAAAATAAAGTGCTGCCGCAGAGCCGCCCATTTGCCCGTTATTCCATATACCTGCCGTCCAGCCGAAAAATGCGCTGCCATCCTGAGAAGTGAAATTCCCTTCTGACTCATTTTCGCTAAATATAGGGGTATTCCATATATATGGCCCTGCTTCCGCTTCATCGTCGTATTCACCCATTGCGATCACGCGAAACGATTCTTGGGCCCACCATTCCGGAATCACAGAGCCCATAAGCCCGTATTCCTCGCCGGCCCATTCTACATTTCCCTCGTCATTGAGATACAAGCTTGTCGCTTCATCACCCCAAAGCCCTGTGAAAGTAAGGTCCTGCCGTGTTGAGGTACCGAGAACTGTGGCTACCCAGGTTCCGTCATATGTCTCTCCGCCTTCATTGAGTTCCCCGTCTTCTATGCCGAACAGGTTCCCGGAATAAGTTATAAGCGACTCATCCGTAAGATGCACTCCGCTTATATCCGCTCTCAGCTCATTATCTTCCCATGTGCCGTTCTCTGTCCTGCCAAAGAAAATATTCTCGTCACCTGCCTCATCGTAGCCGCCGAATACACCGGACCAGATTGTCGCGGCCTCAGGTTTATCAAAATAATTATTTCCGTCTCCTATCTTTAGATTCAAAAGCCCCCAGGGTAGTTCATCATCGCCCTCCCTTACATAAAAGACATTACCGTGCCCTTCTCCCTCTATGGAGCCCTGTCCGTCAAAACTGCCGGCGACTGATATATTAAGGTGTGGTTCTCTTGTAAGAGATCTTCCCAGATCAGCCGGGTCTATACCGGTATCCCCAAGAAATTGAGGCGTTAATGTCCCGCTCGCCATCCATCCGGTATCGTCTTCATCCGGAGTTAGCGGAGAATAGGAGCCTGTCAGAGGGCCAAGTAAATAGTATAAGCCTCCATCCGGGTCCATGCCAAATGCCATAGCGTAACCGTCTAATAATTCATTCCTCCAAATACCGTGTGAAAACCCTGTAAATGATCCGCCATCAAGCGTTGTGAATGTCTCCGCGCCGTAATTTAGAGCCGCGCCGTAATTTAGAGCGTAGATGTGCGTATTCCAGATATAGGAACCGACTGTGGCTTCGCCCCACCATTCACCCATAGCAATAATATCAAAAGGACCTTGCCACCAGTCCGGCGCTATAGATCCTATGATGCCCGATTCTTCTCCCGCCGGTAATAGCTCATCTATCCATCCGCCTTCGTTATAAAATAAACTTCCTTTTAAACTTTCAGAAGTACTCTCAAATTTAGTGAGATCAAACAGATCCTCTATAAGCTCTGTGTTCCACCCTCCGCTGAATGTAAGCGGTTGTACGGCATAGGCGCCTGAACCCATTCCCTTAAAAGAATATTGGGCATACTCGTGACCGCCCTCTGTATAAGTTCCGAGGACTGTGCCGTATATGCTCCGTGTCCAAATATGATGATATAACATCCATTCTCAACGCACCATTAAGATCATCCCGGCCTTGAGCTACAGTCGCAAAATAACCGGGGGAATCCTCGTAAAAAAATCCGCTGCCGGTGCCTGACCACTGGCTTGCTCCTTCCGGCCTGTCGTATCCACCATTATACACGCTGCTCCAGATACCCCATGAATCCTCCATGAATTGTCCGTATCTGTCAAAATATCCGCCGATCCTACCCGTGCCGGCATCACTTGATAACTCCATGCCGAAAGCGCCTTCACCCCACCACTCTCCCAGGACTCCGCTTCCAGGATCGACCAATTGTCCCGGCAGTACTTCTGTCTGCCCCATAGGTACAAAAAATACATCGCCTGCTCCGGTAAAAGTACCTGCCGCATCGTCCGTAGTTCCTCCGACATAACCCAGTATAGTACCGGCTGTCTGCGACGGATCTATGTATATGGCTGACAAGGCTCCGTCCCAGCTATGCCAGCTGCCCGTAAGTATTCCCGAGAACGCGCCACCGTCATCCGCAGTACCACCAAGGTCAGCTACCCATGAACTGCGCTCATCTGGTGGTGGTGGATTAGTAATACTGCCCTGCACAGTAGCAGTAGAGCTGCCTGACCAGGTGGGAGTCGATGTCGAAGCCGAAAGACTTGCAACTATCGCACCGGTCAGTGTAGCGCCGGGTTCTCCCGCACCCTCCACAAAGCCGCCCTCCACCGCACCGGTAAGATCTGTCACATCACTTGGGCCGGTATCGGTATCGCCGCCGTCTCTACCACCGCTATCAGGCACAGGTGGTACGTCTACGGTAGTATCCCCTGTTGTATCACCCGTATCAGTCGTCCCTCCGTCTTCACCGGTACCGCCCTCATCTCCTGTCTCGCCTTCAAAAAACGCATCTCCCGCTCCGCTGTCAGCGGGCGAATAACCTATATCCTCACCCGATTCCCATCCGCTTGACCAGTCGGATTTCTGATCATCGCTTGTTTCTATGGGGTCGGATACGTTTCCTTTGTCGTCAGCCGAAGCTGTATTACCGTCCTGGACAACCCTGGATACCTGCGACACCAAACTGGTAAGGGCACCGTCACCGTGTTCAAAATAAACGGTCGTCAGGCCCGGTAAAATCACCATATAAAGTGTCGTGCCGCGAACAGAGCAAACGGCTGTAGGTGTTCTTATCTCAAATTTGGAATCGCCCTTAAGTTTCTGGACTTTGGCTCGTATATTTCCAAGATTCGCCTGAAAAAGGTTCTCATATTCACCTGTCTCCGTATTACGGCGTAAACTCTCAAGTATTATAGTTGAATTAGGCTTAAGGTTGATTATATTCCCGTTATCAAGCCTTAATTCCACTTTGCCGCTTTCCTTTGTCTCTATCCGGTCTCCTGTACCAAGTATATCGTCCTGCTGCAATACGCTCCATTTATTGCGGCTTACACGCTTGACCCTGACTTCTCCGCTTATCTTGACCACTATGGCCCTGATCTGAGTAGGGTCGTCAGCCACGGGCGCGCGGGTTATGGTGGTCTGCGCCTCATGCTGCTTTCCCTCAAAATCCAAATACTGGCGCGGCTGCTGGGGCGGCTGATTGGGAGAGACAACAGTCATAAGCCCTTTTGTCACGTCCAGCTCCTGCTCAGGGAAGTCAGTATTCATCACTGAAAACGTACCGCTGTTGACAAGGATCCCTGTCGCCGATTTGTGATAGAAGAAAAATCCGTCTGAACCCTTGACCCTGCTCGACGCGTTTGGTGTATTTACGATGAAATTCTCGGAATCAACGGTCTTTTCCTCCTCCACGATCACTCTGATCTTGCCTCTCTGGAGATTGATGACCGCGTTTTTGCGGAAATCAAAATTATCAAGAGAATATTCCGTGATCTCCACTCTCGTACTTTCGGCCAACCTCATGACAGTATTATCATTAAATCGTATCTCGGCCTTTGAAAGGCTTTTTGTCCTTATCACATCGCCGCTCGCCACTACATCGCCTTCGATAAGAGGACGCGCCTGTGCCTCTCCCGGCCTCCTCACGTCGACCCTGCCCTCCAAGGCGGTAAATTTACCGACTCCGGCTGCAAAGACGATCGAAGGTGTAAGGACAAAAAATAAACCCAGAGTCATACATTTTTTTATTCGACTTGCCATGATTTCGCTCCGCTTTATAGAATCATCGACCGGTTGACTTTTCTTCCTGCTATATATTTTATGAGAACGTATAAACTAAAACTCGTATTGAACTCCTGCGCCTACGATATGTCTATCGTATTCATAAACGGCTATATTAGAATCTGTCGTCACATATGTATAGCGCAGCTGCGCCTCGGCGTTTTCAAATATCTCGTAACCGGCCATACAGCTGAGCGTATAAACGTCGTCCTCTCTCTCGTTTCCGAATACCGTATGGATGTTTTCGAAATCCTGAAAAAACACATCCGCTGAACCGCTGACCTTCAATTTGTCAGTCAGCGGGATAAGGAGGGTGCCAGCGAACTTATTGCCTGAGTACTCCCAGTTGCGGCCTTCGGCATCGTCCTTATTGAGCTCATAACGCACATTAAGAAAACCTTTATTATCGGCAAAAAACCAGTATAGGCCTGTACCGCCTAAATAGCTATCCGCATCTCTTTTTTCATTCACGTTAACAGAGCTTTGCATAAAATTCTTATTTTGATATTTAAAATAAAGTTGCGCCATCAGGGACCTACCCAGCATATAATTCAACATCGGTGTCACGCTTAGAGTGGAAAGATAGCTATGGCCGCCTACCATTGTGTAGTTGTATGAAACAGGGCAGTTCAACGATGACTTCTGAAGATAGTAAGAAGGGGTAAGTGTCGTCGTATTGCTGAATACGTCATACTCATCAAGGTCGTCCTGGTTAGCCAGATAGATCGAGTGGCCCAGCTTAAGCCTGAATTGATCAGTGATCCTATGGGTATATTCACCGCCGAATGACAGGACCTGCCTGGTATCGCTCTCATCCGCAACAACCGATGTAGCGGCAGCATCACTGGGAAGCAATATCACGTTGTTGTCATACTCATATGAAGATCTTAAGGAGAACTTTAAAGGCCTCTCCGTTTCTTCCTTTTTAGAAATAGCTTCCATATAACGGTGAGCAAAAAGAGCGGCGTTAGCGTTAGGATCCAGAGTAATAACTTCTCTAAAAGCGTTCTTGGCCTCGCCGAACTTTTTCTCCTTTATTAAAGCCATCCCTATCTGATAGTCTGCTGTCTGCCTCAAGGATTCATCAAGAGACTTCGCCTCACGAAACGCTTCGATAGCCCGGATGTTCTTGCCCTGTTTCAGCAAGACCAACCCTTTTAAATACGAAGTCTGCGCGGGCCTGATACCTTCCTGCTCGGCAATAACTATATACTCTTGCGCTTCTTCCAGCCTCCCAAGCTGATAAAAAACTTCTATCAATTCCAGCAAAGCACCCTTGATCTTAGGCTGATAAGTCACAGCGTCTTGTAAATGAGGCAGTGCGCCTTCATAGTCTTCTATTTGCTTATAAGTAAGACCGAGATAATACGCGGCTAAAGTTGATTCGCCTTCCTGCTCTCTGGCTTTCTTTAAAACTTCTAAGGCTTCATCATAATCTTCCTGACGGTAAAGCGCTATACCTTCGTCTATAAGAGGGTTTTCTGCGGAGGCATAATGGGTGATAATCAAACTAAAAAAAAGATAACAAAATAACATGGTCTTAATAAACTTCATATTATACCTCAAAAACAAACTATCTTTTTTCATGTTAATGTGGAAATAATCAGCCTAATACGTTAACGGCATCCACGCCAAAAGCGTGAAGCGCCGTTATATTGGCTCCGCTCCTACCTATCGCATCCGTTACCGCCTCAAGCATCCCTATGGTGTTTGGCGTCTTTACTATCAATTCCTTTACCAGTTTTGCCTTTGCCATAAACTAACTTTTCTTTCTTTTAGCTGATTTAAGTGTTATTTTATTAATGATTGTATGGATACGTAGGTAATATTTTACCATAGAATGTGTTAGAGTCAACAGCAATAAAAGCCAATTTTACCTTTATTTTTTGATTGGTATGTGATACTTTAGTGTATGGTTTGATATCAAGGAGGGGTATGAATAAAGAGGTGAATGAGGAATAAGAGGAATAATGGGTATTATAGAACTCTTTCCAGGATCAGCTCATTCCTTGAACTGTCGAATTTAATGATAAAGTTACTTAAGAAAGACATGCCTAACAGGCCTTCAACACCTCCTATATCAGCACTCTCTATTATTGCAGCCTGCACCTTTTCTACTTTCGCATCACCGACTTTTACGGAATCAAGTATAACCGGCCGCGCTTTGGAAACACTGCTGTCCGCCATCACAATATCTATTTCATTCTGAATATCGTCATATTCCAGCCCTAGCCTTAATGCTACAGCCTTCGAGATGATAACGATAGAAGCTCCCGTATCCACCATCAGCCGGGCGCTCGCCCTGCCGTTTATCAATGCGTCAACTATTACATGATTTCCGTCGGGAATATATGAGGCTATATCCTCTTTAAAATCCTGCGCCATGCCCTTCAGCTTAGCGTCCATCTCCTGAAAAAAATGGAGCTCATCCGGGCTCATGTTTCCCTCGTCAGCGCCGCTCCGCTTTACGTCATAACTGCTTTTAAATAATTCAAAACCTGAACGGTAATTGCTTGCTAATTTTACCAGCCTCGCGTTTAACTCTTTTTCCTCGTCATAAAGAGAGTCGGTCTTCT
>JADHVZ010000045.1 GCA_016783745.1 Candidatus Omnitrophota bacterium
CAATGCCCGGAGCTATTTGAGGCATATTCTCGTCATCTTCCCAGCCTATCCTCTCCAGGAACTCCCGGTAATTGCCCGGATAAAAAAAGACCCTGTCGTTCTTAAACACTATAAGCTTCGTCGCCACTTCGTTCAGGAAATGTTCGTCGTGCGCTGCCAGAAGCGCCGCACCCTCGAAATCCCTCACGGCATCTATCATCGCCTGGCAGGATTCAATATCAAGATGGTGCGTGGGCTCATCTAGAAAAAGGATATTGGAAGGCGCCACGAGGAGCTTTCCCAGAAGGACACGGCTGCGCTCGCCGCCGGAAAGGACCTTGATCTTCTTCTCGGCGTCGTCCCCTGAAAACATCATCGCGCCGCATATCCCGCGTAAGCGCGATTTATCGAGGAAGGGCCTGCCCAGAGATATTTCATCTTCCACGGTAAGCTCGTCATTAAGATCGGCTGTATTCGCCTGCTCATAATAGGCCGGGAGCGCCGCCACATGCGTCTTAACGCTGCCACCCACAGGCTTAAGCAAGCCTGCAAGTGATTTTAAGAGTGTGGTCTTCCCCTTACCGTTCTTGCCTATGATGCATATCTTATCATGTTTGTTTACGGTAAAATTCAAACCGCTTATCAGATATGGTTCCTTACCGTCGTATGAAAACGTAAGGTCGTTCACTTCCATGATCTGCCGGGCGGGGAATGGCTCATGATTGAACGAAAATGACAGCGTGCGGATCTTCTCAAGCTTGCCCTGATTCTCCATCTTCTCAATCTTCTTGATGGCGGACTGGACACCCTTGGCGTGGCTTGCCTTCGAGCGGAACCTGTTCACATACTTCATGACATGCTTGAGTTTCTTCTCATCCTGCATGCGCCTCTTCTCATACATCTCTTCGTCTTTATATAGCTGGGCATAATATTTTCCGGTAGGCCCCTTGATCTTCCGCACCGAACCTCGATGTATTCCTACAATGTGCGTCGTCACGCTGTCGACAAGATCCCTATCGTGACTTATCACGATCAGCTCATTTTTCCACGACCGCAGAAACTTTTCGAGCCATCGTATCGAGACGATATCGAGGAAGTTCGTGGGCTCGTCCAGAAGGAGCATATTGGGTTCAGCGACCAGGGCCTTGGCCAGGGCGATACGCATCTGGAATCCTCCGGAAAATTCCGAAGGTTTGCGATCAAGATCCTCTTCACGAAAACCAAGCCCGGAGAGGATCTTTTCCACCTTCCATTCGCTGGCGATCTCTTCCGGCCTCAACCCAACACAGCCTTCCTCCAGCACCGTAGGTTTGGTAAAGTTCAAGTGCTGCCCGAGATACCCTATGGCGTAATTTTTTGGCCGAAAGACCTTGCCCTCATCGGGCTCTTCTTCGCCGGTAATGATCCTGAACAGCGTGGTCTTCCCGTGGCCGTTACGGCCCACGAGCCCGATCTTTTCACCGGCGGAAACATCAACGCTCACGTCCGAGAAAAGCACCCGTATACCGTACCGCTTATATATATTTCTTATTGATATCATGTGGAAAATCAGGAGTTAGCAAACGTGTTATCCATTCAATAGTATTCCGATTAATCCAAGAATGAGATTTTGAACAAATGTAATCACCGGACTCAAAATTCCAGTCCAGAGCAAGATGACAATTATAAAAAAACCATACGGTTCGAGTCTGGCAAGTTTATACTTGGCGTCATAAGGCAGAAATGCCATAAGAACGCGGGATCCGTCCAAAGGAGGTATGGGAATCAAGTTAAAAGATCCCAGTACAATGTTTATCTTTGCTGTAATGAGAAGCACCGGCGCAAAAAAATGATTTGCGCGAAAAGGGTAAAAATGCAGTAAAAATAACGCAATTGTTGCAATGAGTATATTTGTTACGCACCCCGCCAAAGAGACAGCAACAATAACTCTACGGGAACTACCCAGGTTTCTATAGTCTACGGGCACTGGCTTTGCCCATCCAAATCCTATAAGAAAAAGCGCAAGTGTTCCCATTGGATCAAGATGAGATTTGGGGTTGAGCGATAATCTACCGTAGGATTTCGCCGTATTATCACCAAACAATGAGGCAATCCAACCATGCGCCACCTCATGGGCGATAACCGAATAAAGAAGCAGCGGAACTAATAGAAAAAATGCTATCGGGTCTCTAAGTAAAAGTGATAACAATCCCATATGATCCTTTTAAATTTAATATGTGATTTTTTGCTCTCGTTTTCTAGTCATATTATAACATCTTCAGCATTAAAATAAAGAAGTTTACCTGCCATTCACAGAAATAAAGAGAGATAGATGTTGAGTTGGTAGATACAATAAGCCCTGACTATCGTTTGATAATCAGGGCTTATCACTTATCTCGAACTTGCGTTCGAGCTATTAAATGGGCCCCCGTATCTGACACGTTTCGACACCCGGAAACTGAGATTAGAACATAGATATCATCTTTGGGGAGAGTTGTAAAGCCGGTTTTTGCTTTTTAGGCATAAACTTAGCCCGGATTTTCTCTGTCCCTTTTTCTACTAGTGTGCTTTTTCTTGTTTTTTCCTATTTGCTTCGTTTTTTGTGTTTTTTGCTTTGTTTACTTGTTTGTTGTGTTTATTCTTATCTTTCATGCCTTTATCGCCCATAAGTGTTCCTCCTTTTTTCCGGGTTATTTTTTTACTAAACACCCTGTCAGCCGCTTTGCGGAAGTGTAGCATTTACGTTCAGTTGCTCAACCTCTAGCTTGTCTATCAACCTATCGGCATCTTTTATTATCTCGACCGGAAGGAGCTTTGCTATCTTGATTTCCTGCCGCACTGATTTTAAAAGGCTAACCAATCGCTTAATTACCGTCATTCTTCTTTTGGCGCACGCCTCTTCGGGGTCGAGTTCTTCACGCTTTTTTATTAGCTGGGTAAGCGTGGCTCTGACATCCCAGGCATCCTTGCCTGATTTCGGGATCCATATGTTTATCTCTTCTTCCTAAGCGATTTCAGCAGACTTATGCCTTCCGCTTTCCAACCAGTAAAACCTTCCGGCCCTTCTTCGTAATCTTTAACAACCTTGATAAATATATCAGCGTAAGATTTTAATTTATTTTCGCCTACGCCATAAATATCTGAAAATTTCTCTTGAGTTGCGGGTTTCTTCGCGGTTATATCTCTTAAGGTTTTATCGCTGAATATAATATATGTCGGGACACCTCTTTTTTGCGCAAGCTCTGTCCTTTTTTCGCGTAATCTTTGAAATAATCCCTGGTCTATATCTCGCCATTCTTCCTCTCTTCTTTTCGCAGTCATCCTTGCGCTCTCTTTTTTCTTTAGGGCAAGCAAAGGTTTAGCTAATACCGGTGATAGCTCTCCGCACAACAACCGGCTTCCGCTATCTGTCACGGAAAGTGTTGAAAACTCTTCTTCTTTAGATAAAAAACCTTGTCCCACTAATTGTTCAATCATATATCGTATAAATATCTCTGATTCCTCACGCATTATCCCAAAAGTCGGCAAATTATGATGTCCTATATGTTCTATCTTTTCATTCAGTTTGCCTTTTAACACATTTACCACATGCCCTGCGCCGAATCCATAATATTTTTGCCGCACTTTTTTAACGCAGGACAATATCTTCTGGCCGACAATAAGCGCGTCATCAATCATATCAAGTTCATTTAAGCAATAATCGCAAGCATCACATGAACGTTTATCATAATCCTGGCCGAAATAATTTACCAGTACCTTATGTCTGCATTGAGGCTGAGTACAAAAATTATAAATGGCGCTTAACTTTTTCATCATTACTTCCCGCTCAGAGGACTCTTTAGCAAAAAAACTCCATAGCCGGTAATCCCTGCCACTATAAAACATATAACAAAAAGCGGGAAGCCTATCCCTTCCAGCGCGGCCGGTTTCCTGTTGATAATGTTCAATACTTTTAGGCATGCCCGTATGAATGATGAAGCGGATGTTGGACCGGTCAATCCCCATGCCAAATGCTATTGTCGCTACGATTATATTCACTTCTTCACTGGCGAATTTTTCTTGCGCTGTATGACGCTCTTTATCTGACATACCGGCATGGTAGCCAATATTACCAATACCAAGGCCTTTTAAGTCCGCTGAAATAGCATCCACGTCTTTGCGCCGCAAGCAGTATATAATGCCCGCTTCATTAGCATGCTTTCCTAAAACATCCATTATTTGTTCTAAAATTTGCTTACGCGGCATTACGCGATACGTCAAGTTGGGGCGGCCCACCCAGCCAATATGTGTCTCAGGATCAATAAATCTTAACTGTTCTATGATATCCCGCTGTACTTCTTTAGTAGCTGTAGCAGTAAAGGCATGTACGTTTAGGGTCTTAAATCTTTCCTTAATCATCCAAAGATTTCGGTAATCGGCTCTGAAATCATGTCCCCAATGGCTTATACAATGCGCTTCATCTATCACAAAAAAAGAAAGGGCAACAGAACTCAACAAATCTACAGTTGCCTCGTTTTGTAAACGTTCGGGAGAGATATATAAGAGCTTTATCTTCCCTTTTCGAATCTGCTCAATCGCTACCTCCTGTTGCTCAAAAGGCAGGCTGGAATTTAAGCAACAAGAAGCTATTCCCATATCTTTAAGATTGTCTACCTGGTCTTTCATTAAGGAAATCAACGGAGAAACAACCACAGCCATGCCATCCTTCAACAAAGCGGGTAATTGAAAACATAAGGATTTACCGCCTCCTGTGGGCAGCACCGTTAAACTGTCCTCACTTCCCAGCACGGAAAGAATAGCTTCTTCCTGCAATGGAAGAAACGAATCATATCCCCAGTATTGCCGTAAAACTGCATACATTTGTTCTTTATTTTGATTAGTTAATATGCTCATTTATTCCATATCATAGGGAATGTAACCAGAACCAGCACTAAGCCGAGGGCAATGAGTAAGATAATCAAAATTACTATAGACAGCTTCCTTGAACGTAACGGAGTGTCACCGAGGTCTTTTACGAACTGCACTATTACGTCTCTGCGTTCCTTGCGCGCATCTTTAGGTAGATTTGGTACATGGGTAAAAAGCCGTCCCAAAGTATCACTCAGCCGCATATGCACATTTACTGCCCAACCTGAGGCTTCCAAGAGGACGCTCATATCCCTTTTGCGTATCTTGATAAAACCCACAATTATGCCCGGTAATAAAACAACGGCTGCTATTCCCGCTAATGCAACTAGAATATGAGCTGGCTTTACTTGGGAGAGGGCCTTGGTAACATAAGCAAAGGATGATCCGAGAGCCGCAATAGCTATGCCTCCACCTAATAAGAGATCGCGAGTCGTGCCTGACGCGCTAGGGGCAGTAAAACTTTTCTCTAACTTGCCCTCGCGGGATTTGGTGAATTTATCTATTTGTTTTCTTATGAAACTTGTAAATTGCTGGAAGGGTGCTCTCACTGACTCACCGATACTAATGGGGTTTTCCACGATATCTACTATCTCCGCATCCCACTCTCGGTCGTCTACGGTAAAAAAGATACCGCGCTTCCCAATGCGCAACCTGCCTGCAGTGCCGGAAGTTACCGCAGCTACAATCTCAAATTTAATATCTTTTTCCTGGCGGCCGGTAACCTCCACATACAAGAGATACATACAACTATTTTCCGCTATCTTTTTGTGTGCCTGCCTGTCCTGAACCTTCATTGTAAAAGTAATTTGTCTTCCATCAATTACTAATGTGCCCATTTCAAAAAGGGACCGAGTTTGAGGATTATAAAGATTTGAAAAACTCACAAAATTGTTTGCCAATTCCATCAACCATCTTTGGTAAAGGATTAACTTTTCCAAATTATGCATCTGGTTTAAATCATCAGCTACAGCCACATCTTTTGCAATAAGCTCACTCACCCGTTTCCTGTAGGGTCCATTAAGATAAGTACGCAGCCTATCCGCATCCAGCTTTTCTACCTTTATACCCTGTTTGCTTTCTAACCACGCCCGGTATGGGGCAAAGACATTTTTTACCTTATCCCACTGTTTTGGGGTAAGATGTTTGACCGGCCCCCCAAGAGCGCGTTTTAGAACCTTCTCCTCAAGGCAAAAAAGGCGCTCAACATATAAGGGGTTGATCGCTCCCTCTAAATCCAAGATAGCTTTTGGGTTAGGGGCAGCCAATGGGGCATCCTTAATCCGAGCTTCCATCATTGATTTATCCGTAAAATCGATTTCTTCGAGCTCCTTCTGGCGAAGCTGCATCTGAGCTCGAGTCCTCTCATCGAACTCGATCATTGCACACTGTGTAAAATACTGCTCGATCTTCTCTTCTAAGCCAGTCATTAACTCATAAGCTTGTGGTGTTTCGGTTCCCCAAGGCATAACCTCTGTGGTATTATCCCCTTTAGGAATTTCACCTTTCGCTTTCCATGCAAGATATCCTTCTGTCTCATGAAAAAATATCTTAAGCTGCTCTTGGCTAATCCCTGGTTTACCGCTGGCATCAAGAACAGAGCCAACAGTCTCTATGACCGACGTAATGAATTGAGCTAAATCAGAGTCAGATGTGGCTTCCGGAGGAATAATACCATCGCCATTATTCGTTGCACTAGCCATAATGCTTTGCACGTCACGTACCTGAGCTAGACTAATCTTCCCGGCACCCGGTGAATTGAGATTCGTTAAGATAAGCTCTGCTACTGCGCGTAATTTTTGACCTTCAGGATGATTGGTATCGATATCGTTTAAATCTAATACATCAATACCTTCGGACAAACGGCTGCGATTGGTAAGAAACCGAAATAGCCAAGTCTGTGCATCCTTGATTTCATTAGTTCTGATGCGACCGTTTTGATCAGTATCTACATAAGAAGTAAATGCGGAATCACAGTTGAGACTGTTAATTGGAACGCTGGTAGCTGCCCAATGCGCCTCATCAAGAACTTGTATCTTCTCCAAATCCTGCGCATCTTGGATTCTAAGCTGATAGCTGTTACCGTAATTTTTGAATATCAACCCTTCGACTGCGCTCAGGGTTGATGGTGAGTGAAATCGAACCATCGATTGAGACATAAACAAACCTCCCTGGTTAATATTTTCGATGCCATTTTGCCCTATAAAAATCTGAAAGATTTTTACAGGACTAGTCCCATAGAATTTTTCCTACATTATACAAAACCTACAGGAAAAATTCTGTGGGGCCCTATCTATAAAAAAAGCCCCTTATTATGGTAATTGTATCGTTTATAATATCCCTTTCAACAAATTTTAGCAAGCTGAAAATACTCTACAAATACAATCCGAGGCATACGGAGATAAGGAGAGTGGTTCGACAAGCGGTTCGACAGGCTCACCGCCCTTCGAACCGTCCTGAGCGAAGTCGAGGGGATAAACCTTCCTGAAATATCCGATAGTTTCATTTAATTGCTGTCCATTATCAGAGAAATACCCCGTAATTCTTGATGTATCCCGACGATATAGCGATTAAATGCGAGCGATTAAATAGTGGGCGATTTAGAGATAGGGAGATAGATTGCGCTTCGAGGCATGCTCGAACCATCAAAAACACTACAAATATCGAGTCGCCCGGGGGAATTTCACCCCCAGGCTCTCACGGAACCGTACGTGAACCTCTCGGCTCATACGGCTCTTATCGTCCGGCCGCCGGTCTAATAATCCGCCAGTGAGCAAAGAGGTCAGGGTTTTGCTTGGCA
>JADHVZ010000005.1 GCA_016783745.1 Candidatus Omnitrophota bacterium
GCCGCTGCCTGTAGCCCCGGTAACCTCACTGGTAACAAAGCCCGGCCAATCAGAGTTAGTAGCATGGCCGTTTGTAGATAAGCTTCCGTCTCCATGCGTGCCTGTAAAGCCCCTTCCGGTTGAGTTTCCCACGGTAACAGGTCTTTCCCACAGGTTCCCTGAAAGCTCAAGCGCTCCGTAATAACCCGCGCCGGAGTTTGTACGGGTAGAGGTCGCGTCCGCGTAACTGCCTGCACGAAAAGGCCCATCCGGCAAACAGGAAGAATAGTTTAAGTTCCCTTGATTTGGTACCTCTGAAGTAGTAGCTGCGTTAGTAAGAGACGTGGTAGCGCTCTCCAAAGTAGTGTTACCCCAGGCATACTCATCATCCACTGCGGTCTGACCACCCCGGCTGGCTTTTGCAAACTCCAATCCTGTAAAAGGCCGAAGAGCCGCCCAGTCAGCATAGGCAGCCCCATCCATATAGGAGAGGTAATTGACAGCCACCCATTCGCCGTCGTTACTCTCGTTCATCAGGATCCAATCTGCCGAGCCGGAAGTACCGGCGTCATTATCGGCGTCGCAGCCATATTTTCCATTTGAGGCTTGCTTAATATAGTTCCGGTAGTTTCCATATTGAGAACTCCATCTGTTTCCTGCCTGTGTAGAGGTAAGGGTATTTAAGAACTCGGTATACTGCCTCTGGGATATTTCATATTTCATAATGTAGAACGCGGCATATCCTTTGGGAAACGCCGCTGGGATAGGTCCTGTCTGGTCGCCGGAATATGCGTTATCCGCATCATAATAGAGATTGCCGTTGGCCGTGCCTACTGTAATCGCCCCTTCTGAGGTGATTTGATAAGCGGGCAGTCCGAGTTCATTTATCACATATGTGCCGTCGGCAGTAAAGAAACAGTTTATATTATCATTATCCGTATCGCCGGCATAAAAAGAGCCCTGCGGAGTAAGGACCATTTCTATGGTAAAGACATTTACCTTTATTGTGGCAGCGTCGGCAACGCCGTCAGTTCCGTAATCCCATCTAATTTCGGCGTCATTCCAGTCCACTGAACCGGAGCCGGCTGTGGAACGGTAGATAAATACCCCTTTATATACGGCGCCAGTAATGCCAAAACTCATTTGCGAGCCTATAGGAGCAACATTGCCAGTATTTAAGAGCGTCGCGTGCGCCCAGTCTGACCAGCTTCCTGCGGAATAAACCGAGTATTTAGCAAATACCCAGGCCGCATCCCAGTTTGCGGTAACGCTGGGAGCCCCGGTGATAAACCAGGAATTATCCCAGGCGACATCAAACTGGAGATCATAGGTATCATTGGTGGTATCCTGGTTTACCAGTGAGATATTCTCCACCACGATATTGTTGGCAAAGGATATCCCTGGTAACACCATTAAAAACCCCACCACCAAACCAATGTACGCCCCCTGGGCGTACATCCTCTTTTGTCTTCTATTCCTTGTCTGCACTGTCTGCCTCCTTCTCCTGTCTATTGAGTTTCAAAATTCGTTCTATCTTGCTATATTCTACCTACTTCCAAACCCGCATTGGAGGTAAGTTCAGCAATCCTCCTTATCTTACCTTCTACGGTGCTGGGGTAAAATTCAACGAGGCCACTCCATAATAGTTAGTTCCGTCATAGTAGAAGCCGACAATATCTATGGCACTGACATCTGTGGTCAGGGTCGGTGCTGTGCCTCCTGACCACTTTATTGTTGAGCCAGTAGGCCATGTTAAACTGTGGCCCCCTGTTGCATCCTGAACTATCTTTAATACCAGATTGCAGGCGTCATGCGGCGCGGTGAATGTTAAGGTACAATTGGTATTCAGGGTTATCTCCTGTTTATTGGAAGTGCCCCAATCAATCATCTCGGTGCTGCCCGGGCTATCGTGGCCTACTTCTTCAAACACAATCCCGCCTTTGACAATCAGCGCATCCTCGGAGGCATCCCAGAGCAAGTATTTGCCGCTACCTGAGCCGTAGAATTTTACGTCGTAGCCGGCGCCGTCGATGCCTGCGGTGATTGCGCCCTGGACGTCTAATTTGGTCTGTGGACTCGTCGTCCCGATGCCCACTGAGCCATCAATAATGAGGTTTTCTGCAGTTGTGCATTCAACACCTGCTGAGTCAAGCCTTAGGCCTCCTTTGAGGATCATATTTCCATCTGTATCGATATGGGCTATTTCATTGGTGGTGTTGTCCTGGAAAGAGAAGGCACTTGAGCCATCAGCAGAATCCATCACTGTCTCAGTATCGTCGGCAAAAACAGGACAGGTTAGCCCTAAGGTTAGCCCTAACATGAACAGCCAGAAAAATAACGCCCTTGAGCTGGCCATGCCCACAAAATTTGCCTTTTTCATTTTCTTCCTCCTGGTATAATGTTCACCCTAGATATTTAGAGTGAACGGCTTAATGTTTTTATGTTAAAAACAAAAAACCCAAGTCCTCCCGCCCCAGCGGGAAAACTTGGGTTTCGAAAAAATATTTATATGAAGCCGGGTTATCCTCCCGACAAAAATTTCTACTTACTAAGGTGGAGTTCTTGCTTGCTTGCTTGCTTGCTTGCTTGCTTGCTTGCTTGCTTGCTTGCTTGCTTGCTTGCTTATCTCTCATCACTGTTGCTCCAATGTAATATCAGATTCCTGATTATTTCTGCATCTTTAGTCTATCATACCTTTTACCTTAGAGTCAAAGAAAATCTGCAATTCTTCTCTAAGTGTTTTTCTCTAAGAGAAAAACACCAAGGTAAGGAAGAAGATCTGCGGTAACACGTTCTAAGTTAATTATTTTTATAGATTTTTTCTATAACGCCTTACCCTTATTGAAGGTGCTCAACACGTCTGACGTTTTACCTTTACTTTTTTTCATATATTAATACCCAAGTATTTTTTTTGAAAGGCTGTGTACTTCACTGTTGGCAAGTGCCGCTATTTTCTTTTTCACCCGTCTATAATAATATTCTCGTTCCGTTTTCGTCATTTTTTCACCATTAAGCTTTTTAAAAAAAAGAGCTTTTTGCTTTGGAGAAAATATATGAGATAATGCAAATTCAAGAGAAAGTTGCTCATAGTTAGACTTTGTTTTTTCAGTGTTTGATTCTTCATATTGAAAATAATTTTTAAATACATCCTTAATATGTGCGGAATTAATTGTGTATTCCATAATCTTAAAATTATCGTCTTTTTTTAAATATTGTAAAAAATGATTTACTATTTCTTTGTTTTCATCAGACATTTTTTTATACATTTTATCAGCCCACCAAAATTTGAGATGGAAATATTTATACAAAGATATTGATAATATGATAAACTGCATTAATGTTCTTTTTTCATCTTCACTTTTGCAAATGTTAAGTAAAGCATTTACGTCGAAACCGGGATGTTTTATTGCATTGGCTAAAATTACTGGAAAACCTTCCAAAAAACGCAAGTTGCCACTTTTGAGCGTTTGATAAATAGTCTCATTAACATCAATTCTTTTATCTGTTTCAAACAACGAAAATCCTAATGAACTAATATTTCTTAATAATTTTTCATTGTCCATAAATATTTTCCTCCTCGACTTTTAATATAAAATATCGAAATTGCTTATTTACTCTGTCCTCAGCAGGTTCATATGAAGCCGTTTCCTTAAAACGTTTTTTTAAACGGCTTAAATCAATTTCATGGGCTTTGACTCTAACAAGAGCCAGGCAATCCTCAAAATCTTGCGAAGCACCTCTAAATATTTTACTAATCATTAAATCATAATAGTTTAAAACTCCTAAATAAATATGAGAAAACTTTTTTAGGGTAATGTTATTTCCTTTATTAAGGGGGATTCTATCAATTTTGTTGTGTGTATACAGTTGTTTTGAAACAGATCAAATATAAAGATTTCATCTTTTCTTTTCCATCCGGATCCTGTAATTTGCACATATCCAAGATCCTGCAAGTTTTTAATTAAATAATTATAGTCGCTATTAATTGGAATCATAAAATCTATATCTATTGTTGATTCCTTAATGTCGAGAAGTGTTAGTGCGGTTCCTCCGCATGCAATGAGATGTATCTTCTTGTGTAAAAATGTATTCCAATTAGTAAGTATTTTATTTAATTCAGATTTTGTTAGTCTATAATTCATAACTGTTTACTGTACGTTTTCGTACATATATATGTGCGTTTTCGTACATATATATGTATATATCTATACATCTGAATGAAGTATACACTAAGACTGTTGGATTGTCAAGTGGTAGTAGGTAATTACTTGACTTTATACTGACCCCTATTAACAAATCAGGTGTTTTAAGGTAGAATATAGCTCTAGAAAGAAAGGAGCTATAGTCTATGAAAAAGCGTAACTACCTTAAAAATCAAATAGTTACGCGTAATTTATTGCTCTGTTTGGAGTTAGGGAAAGTGTGCCTGTTCAACTCCCCCTTCCGCACCAGTATCTAACGAAATTTATATATAATCCCTTAATTGATCGTTACGTAGAGCGTCTATTATTTCCTCAATTTCTTTCAAGTATTCCAAAACCTGTTCGCGAAAAGGGCTCTCTGGATATAACTCAAGATTTATTTTAAATTCTACTATTGCGTTCATATAAGCTTTTGACTCAAAATAATACTCGCCTATTCTGAAGTGTGCTTCATCAGCATATTTAGAATCCGGATAGATAGATGCGATTGAAGTAAATTTCATAAACGCAAAATTAGATCTCCCTTGCTTCATGTATTTTATAGCTTCTTTATAAAGTGTCCTAGCCGGGTCGCCACGGCCATCAGCTATGGCCGTACATGCCAAGATTATAATGCTGGTAATAATTACTATGTGCTTTCGTCTTGTATTCAATTAAATATCCTCTAAGGGCATTGATGTTGTTCCCTTTACGGCGCGCTGCCTCCCTTTTTTATCATAGAATATTAAATAACCGTCAATAGCCCCGGCGCGCTCCTCTAAAAATAGATATGTCCGCTCTACTTCCATATCGCTGATTATAGGCTGACTCGCAAAAGAAAGGTTAGCGATCGATAAGGCAGGAATCAAAGCTAAAAGTATTTTTTTCATCTTTCTCAGTCTCCAAAGATCTCTAAATATTCTTTGTCAACAGCCTTGACTCCTTTTTTATGGAGTTCATACCAGTAAAAATCCCTCGATTTGTTATTTTTAATGGCCAGGGCGGTGTGCATGCTATCGATATAGAGTATCGACCTCATCAATCCTATCAGCCGTCCGTACTTTTCAAAGTCATCTCCCGATAAAGAAAGAAGGAGGTTATGCAGCAATTTTCCAAGTGAGTCCATATCATCCAAAGATTCATTTTCGTTTTCTATGTTATATTTTGTCGTTATAGTGGGATCGGGAGGGTCAAAAATAACATTCTTAAAATCCCAGTATAATGCTTCTATAAGATCTTCTGTTATATCCTTTTCGGATAATTTCGCTATAGCTTCGGCGTCTTCCCATTTTCGCAGGCCTTCTTTTACCCCATCGGCCTCAAGCTCGACCAAAACTTTTACCGGATCCTCAAGATTTATCTCTCTCTTGTTCGCTTCCGCCACGTGCGGGATCATAAGCAAAAACGATATTACGATAAGTGCTCTCACTTAAAAAGCTCCTTGATTACTTCCTGTGCTCATTCAGACTCTCCAGGAACGCGGAATGGATCTCGACCCCATGCTCAATTGCTTTGTCACAATGGTAGACGGCGCGCTCGTAATCGCCAGTTTGATAGTATGCAAATGACAGATTATTATGCGCTTCGCCGAAATCAGGGTCTATCTCCAGCGCTTTACGATATTCAGCTATAGCCTCCGCGCGCATTTCCTTTTTAGAATAAACATTGGCCAGATTATAATGAGCCTCGGCAAAATCCGGATTGATCTCAAGCGCTTTTTTATATACAGCGGTCGCTTCGTCAAGCAGGCCTTTTCTGCGATAGGCTATCCCCAGATCGTTATAGGCCTGGTCAAAATCAGGATCTAACTTAATAGCTTCCTTATATTTTTCTATAGCCTCATCCACGCGATCCTTCCGGTTATACACAAATCCCAGATTATAATGCGCGTAGACGTGATCAGGCTTTATTTCAATCGCATTTTTATATTCCGCTACGGCCTTATCAAGCTCGCCGCTTCTGGCATAGGCAAGCCCAAGATTATAATGCGCTGTAGGAAAATAATTTTTTGAGTTAACCGGGAAATAATCAATATTGACAAACACTGAAAATGCGATAAGCGCCGCTACGTAAAAAGACAGGTCCTTGATCTTTCGGTGTTTCAACAGCTCCCCGAGATCAAAAACAGCATAAGAAGCCGAGATAATAAGAAAAGGCGCGCACGGAAAACGATATCTCGCGGACACAAAATAAAGCAACAGTGACAGCATATAAGCTGCGATAAAAATTATGATCAAGCTTGCGCCCGGCGGCCGCCGCTTAACGGCTAACACAAGCCCCAGCATAGCAAAAGGGGCGATCATGCCGAATGAAAAAAACGGTATTTTTAAAACCGGGATATACTTCCTGCAGAAATAGAAGTTAAGGTTTGAGGCGAGCTCCACATTGTTCCAGAATAAAAGAAATTTTCTTCCTAAGAGAATCAAGAAAAGGCGCGGATTGCCGCCAATAAAACGAAGGCTTTTAGAAAACCAGTAGCGTGAAGCCTCGGAAGAGGTTAGCATCTCTCCGGATTCATCCCGGGCAAGCCTTATTGAGTCAGTGATCGAGACAACCGGCAGGTCGGATACACCGCGGACAGGAACGTAGGATCCTGTGGCGCCCGGTGAGTTTCCGATATAAAAATTGAACCCTCCCTGAACGGAAAATGGCGAAAATCTTCCCTCTATCGCGTAATTTCTAAATGAGAACGGTGTCAGGATCAGGAGAATTCCCGCCGTGAAAATAACCGGACGCAGTACCTTCTTAAGGCCTTTTCTATCGAGCGACGCAAACCATACCGCCAGAAGTGGTATAAAAAGAAGCGTATTCGACGTAATAAGCGTTGAAGTGGCGGCTATTATGCCGGAGACGAGCCATAAAAAAGGCCTATCCCTGTCTTTAGCGTTAAGTAGAGAAAAGACCAGCAGCAGATTTACAAAAACCGAGATCGTGGCCCGCATCAAGAAAGCCGTATAAAAAATTGCCATTGAGTAACAGGCATAGGTAAGGGCCGCCAGCAACCCTATGCCCTTCTTCTTGAAGGCTCTCACACAGATCATGTATAGTAAAACGCAGCTCAGGGAATCAAGCACGGCCTGTACTATCCCGACGCTTATCAGGCTTCGTCCGGCAACGGCATATGTCAAGGCAAGAAAGATCGGATAAACCGGGTTCATATAAACGGACTCCTTGAAGGCAATATTGCCTCCAAGGATCTCAAGCGCGATCCTGTTATAATGCTGTGAATCCGCGGAAAAGAAATAAAATAGCGGGGTCGACGCTATCTGCCCAAGATAGATAAATCTCAGTATAAGCGCGAGAAACACTATGACAGTCAATATGACCCAGTGCCTTTTTAATTTGATAGTGATGTTCATCGCGGGCCTTCCGCAATAAGTTTCTCTGCTATGCTTCTGTCGTTCTGAAGGCGCGGTACTTTATGCTGGCCGCCAAGCTTTCCCTCTGATTTCATCCAGTCGTAAAAAGCCCCTTTTCTCAGCTTGATGACTTCCGGAAGGCCGACACTGATATCTCTACCTCTATGCGCGTCATAGTCCGCATTCCCCTCCCGTAAACGCTTGTCCAGATAACGTATGAATCCCTTCGCATCAGATGGCTCTCTGATAAACTCTATCAACCACTGATGACATGGCAACCTCGACAGATCTTTTCGAAAAAGAGGCGCTACGGTATAATCTTCTATTTTAGAGTCAGTCATTTTACACGCGTAAGATATGGCATCATCGGCATCCTTCACTATAAGATGCTCGCCAAAGGCGCTCAAGAAATTTTTTATCCTGCCTGTTACTGTCAATCTGAGCGGATCAAGATCAACAAACTTTACCGTGTCGCCAAGTACGTAGCTATACAATCCGCTGTTATTAGTTATTATGATGGCATAATTTTTATTCTTTTCGACTTCGGCAACCGTCAGACGCGCGGGATGATCATTATTGATCTCCTCTTCCGGGACAAATTCATAAAAATTCTCATAATCAAGCATTAGAAGCATACCCGGGCCTTCTTTTTTATCCTGTATAGCCATAAATGCCTCCGAGGCCGGATATATCTCGAGATAATATACATCCTTACCGATGACCTCGCGCAAAAGCTCCCTGTAGGGTGAAAAACTTACGCCTCCGTGCACCAGCAGCGAAAGATCAGGCCATACCTCCGCCACAGTCTTGACTCTATTGCCGCTTCTTTTTCCCGCCTCCTCAAGCAATTTACCAAAAAACACGATCAGCCAGGACGGCACACCGGACAGGCCCCGTATATCCTCATCCACATCTTTTTGCGCTATTTTGCTGATCTTCTCTTCCCAGTCAGGTATATGCGCGATCTCTCTACCTGGTTCATAAATGGACTTGAACATCAAAGGTACGGCGCGGGATATTATGCCGCTTAAGTCGCCCGCAAAGGCGCCTTTCTTCAGCTGTTTTAAGGAGGTGCTTCCTCCTAAAAAAAGAAATTTTCCGTTTAAGATCCGGCGGTCACCGCTTTCGCTTAAATAAAAACTCAGGCAATCCAAAGCGGCTTTTTTACTGATGGCTATGGAATCTTTTGAGACAGGAATATATTTGTCTCCGGACGTCGTACCTGAGGTAAGAGCAAAATTCCATATCCTGCCCGGCCACGTCACGTTAACTCCGCCTTTTATGGCCTTGGCTATCCACGTCCGCATATCTTCATATTGAAAAAGCGGTACGCGCTTACGGTAGGCATCTATTGATTTGATGGATTTGAAGCCGTATTCCCGCCCGAATTCCGTGTATCTGGCTTTATCCAGGATAGAAAAAAGCGCTTTTTCCTGAAGCCTTAACGGGCGAGAATATGTATCTCTTATCTCTTTTACCCGTCTCCGGGCATGCCCGGTAAGGTAAAAGTTAACTATGTTTTTTAGCATTATCGCTATTTTTTAAAAAATCTGTCAAATGCCTGTTAAATTCATCCGGCTTTTCTATCATCGGGGCGTGCCCGCAGCCGTTTATAAAAACAAGTTTTGAGTTTCTTATGTTTGCGTTGAATATGTGGGCCACTTCCGACGGGGTGATAATATCGTTCTTGCCCCAGATAAGCAGTGTATCACATGTAATAAGCGATAGCTGGCCGGAGAGGTTATATCTTTTGGCTGATTTAGACATCCGAATGATCTTCAATTTTAACATCCTGGACTTAAGCTGATTGTAAGCGCTTTCTATCAGCCTGTCGCTCACAAAACTTTTATCATAAAAGACCTCCCCTATTTTTCTGGTAAGATATTCCCTGGTAGGATGTATCTGGACATCATCCGCGTAACCCCTTTCAAACAGCCCGGAACTCCCGGTTAAAACAAGATTCCTGATAGGCTCTTTATGGTTTATCGCGTAATCTAAGGCTATATGGCCCCCGAGAGAATTTCCGATCAACGTCACGTCACGAAGCCTTTTCTGATCTATGAAACGCGCCAGAAACTCCGTCATCACTCTCACTGAACACAATTTAGGCTCAAGCTCCAGATAAGGCAACCCCAGAACGATCGTCCTGTACGATTTAGATAGAGTTTTTACAACCGGGGCCCAGTTTGATAATTCGCCGAACATGCCATGCAGCATTATGATCGGACTACCCGCGCCTTCTTCAATATAATCATATTTTGAGTCTAATGACATTAACCCCACTACTCCTTGTTAGATATAAGAAATACCCGCTCTTTAAGTGAATGACGCAAGAGGTCTCTTTTTCCTTCAAAAATATAGCCGGTCAGATCTAAAAAATACTGCATGTCCTGTTTGTGAAACTTCTTCCATACAGAAAATTCATCAAGAATATAAAGCCTTTCCCTCAATCCCTCTCCAAGGTATTCATAATAGTCATCTTTCGTGATAACACAAAATACCCTCCCTTCCGCCGGTAAAATGAAATTTACGATGAGATCCTTCTGCTGGGTCCACAATGTTATGCGACTCGGCACCACCCTCACTACTTTATATTCTTCAAGCAACGCGTTCAACCTGTTATAACTGACTTCGCTCGAGGCGACACCCACTGAATCATCCTGCTTGATGAGATACCTTATTTTGCCGGTGACATCTTCCAGAGGCTCTTTGCCGGCAGTAGGCACGATATATCCGGCAAAATACGCAAAAAAAGCGAACGAAGCGGCAAAAAAACTTATAGGAAGCAATGTCCTATTTTTCTTTAAGTACGCGTAGAGCATAAACGCGGGTACTGCCAGCATAAGAAGCGACAAAGAAAAAATAGCCTCACCCAAAACATAAGAAACAAAACCCAGCCATAATAATGCGCCGAGAAAAAAGGCCGCGATCCCGAATAAGAAGGGTAGTTTATATAAAATATTCTTCACAGGATCTCCATGCTCGGTAAGGCTTGAAAAATATCTTCCCAAAAGAAGGGATACCGGCACTGAAAGAGCAAGGACATAGTAGCTTTCTTTAGACCATACAAGTACCAAAGATATAAACACGGCAATACACCATGCGGCTATAAGGGTAAGTCCCCACTCCCTTCCCTTTTTTCTTAAAGCATATCTTTGCACGGTAACAAGCGAAGCAGGTAAAAATAATGACCAGGGTAGATGCCTTGCGAAAAGCATTCCAATATAGTAAAACGAGGCCTTAAAATAATGAACCGGTAGATTGATCTCGGTTCCCGACGAAAAATATTTCACTTTCTTCATTATCTCCATGGTCCACACATTGCCGATATAGGCATCTCCATGAAGAAGGGTCATTACGATAAACCATGGCGCGCTGACCGCGGCAAATATGAGAAGGCCAAGAGGAAATCTGATCTCTCTGAGCGCCTTCCATTCTTTTCTCATCGCGAGAAACAGGCAAACCGTAAATATGGGATAAAAAAAACCCAAAGGCCCTTTTGTAAGCATGGCCAGGCCCATGGGTATATACATATATAAATACCTGGCGCCGCCCTTTATATCGCCCCGATAAGCTTTAATAAACAAATAAACGGACGCGGTCATGAATAAATAAAATGTCATATCAGGCGTCGAAAAACGTGAATACATAAAGTATACTTCGCTTGTCGAAAGAATAAAGGCGGAAAACAGTCCTGTCCTTCTGTTAAACAGGCTCGCCCCTATCAAATAGA
The DNA here is from genome assembly GCA_016783745.1 of Candidatus Omnitrophota bacterium. Lineage (GTDB taxonomy): Bacteria > Omnitrophota > Gorgyraeia > JAHIPI01 > JAHIPI01 > BS750m-G14. The sequence continues at coordinate 11,253 of JADHVZ010000005.1, forward strand.
TCAGCACCACACAGCCCAGAGAGGCTAAGATAGAAGGAAATCTGGCGCCGTATATGCCCACGCCCCAGATTTTGTATGAGAGCATTATCAGCCAGTAGAACAGGATAGGTTTTTGAAAACGCAGTTTACCGTGGTATCGCGGAGTAACATAATCCCCGCTTTCTACCATCTCTTTTGTGCTTTGGATATATCTTTTTTCGTCCGGGATGGAATGGCCGAGGCGCACCCTGTCCAGAGAATACAGCCCGAAAAGCGCCAGTACTAATACCAACACTATTATAGCCTCTTTGGACAGGTGCCTGAGATCCATCTTTACGCCTTAGCTTCTTTATGGCGGTTTATTAAAACGAGATTCCTCAGATAAATAATAACCCCGCAAGCTTGGCCGATAGTAAATACGATATCCTTACGGTAGAATGCGGCGTATACGAACAGGATAACACTGCCTAATATGCTAAAATACCAGAAAGATACAGGGATAACACTCTTCTTTTGCCTTTCGGAATGCAGCCATTGAACAAAAAACCTCATAAAGAAAAAGAATTGCCCTATGAATCCAAAAATGATCCAGTTATTCATCTCTCCTCCGTCTATATCCAGCTTTTTCGATTAAAAATCAACGTTAAAAAATCGTATGAGACTTTAAACGGCCTTGTGAAGCCGTATTTTGACTTGCCGTGATCGCGGGACCTGTGGTTAACTTTTATCTCAGAACCCTTCTTCCCCTTCATCATCAATAAATAGGGTATAAACCTATGGGCGCCGTTTCTCTTGAGGGGTAAGGCCTCTACAGCCTCTCTGGTATAAGCCCTCAACGTGCACGATATGTCATGAAGGTGGCTCTTAAAGACATTACCCTGTATAAGATTCGCTAATTTTGAGGTTATCTTCTTGGATGCCGGGTCTTTCCTGTTATAGCGCCAGCCGCATACAAAATCATAGCCCTTCTTTAATTCCTCTAAAAGGCTGGGTATATCCTGAGGATCATTCTGCATGTCACCGTCCAGAGACACGGCAACCTTTCCCCGCACTTTTCCGAAACCGGCCTCAAGCGAAACTGTCTGCCCCCGCTTCTTCTCAGAATGTACAAGTACTACCTTGTCATCGCGCTCTTTTATTTCCTTCAATAGCGGATAGGTGCCGTCGGTGGATCCGTCATTAATGAAAATAAGCTCGTAAGGGGCCCTTAACACGTCCATCGCCCTTTTGACGGACTCATAAAGTATTGTCACGGACTCCTCTTCGTTATAAAAAGGGACAACTATTGAATATTCGATATTGGAATCGGCCATCTCTACTCCCGGTTACTTACTACATAGATCTCGTTCTGAAAGATCTCTCTAAAAGCCCTCCCTAACGAATCTTGCAGCTCATCATCAAATCTTATCCTTCTTTTCCAAACGTAATAACTGCCCAGTATGCGCAGATCTCCTTTTTTCTTATCCGAAACAAAATCTTCGTAATCTTTTTTCTTTATAACGCAAAATATCTTTTTTTTAGAACCCAGAAACCTCTCAAGCGGATATGCGGTATCGAGACCCGGTGTACCGTCAGCTTTACGCCTGGCCTTGACATTCTCTACAGGCGTGTCAAAAAAAGCCTGCAGCTCCTCCGGGATTATGCCGTGTGAGCCTATGCCTATGCCATCCCCCTCCTTGAATTCGCCCTTGATCACCAGCGCCGCCCGCTCCATCTTGTTTGTAAGCAGTCCAAAAGGCGCTGATACTGTCATAGCGCAATACAGGATCGAAAGCGATAGAGCTATGCTTGCCGGCGCAAATATATCATTTCTATTGCGATATCCGAATATCAAGACAGCAGGCACGGTAAGCAACACAAGTTTCCATGCGGGTATCATGCTGCCGTCCATAATAACGTCTGAAAAAATGAACGCTACGGCAAAAATCCCTAATCCGGCAAGGGTAACTAAAAAAGGGATCCTAAAAAACGCCCGATTAAAAGACTTACCGTCAGAAAGAACAGCGCTGAACATGCTTCCAAGCAATATTGATATTGCCGGTGATAGCGCCAGTAAATAATGCGTTCTTCTTTCCGCCACAAACGTAAAAAATAAAAACACTGTGACGGCCCATAAACACAAAAAAAGATGAGCGTCTTTCACTCTCCCGGAAGACCCTTCTGAAGCACGGCCTGATAAAACAGAAGAGCTTCTTATGAGCGCGGCCGGCAAAAAAAGTGAGTACGGAAGAAATTTAGTCGCCAGAGCGCTGAGATAAAAGGCGAATCCCTTAAAGTACGTGATAAAAAAACATTCCCGGCAGTCCTGGCCCAGACGTTGAGATATTTCTCTGACCCAGATGTGGTTTAAGTATGCCTGTCCGTGCGTCCTGTACATCGTATAAAACCACGGTATTACAATGATAAAAAATACGGCAATACCGGCCAATATGTCAACAGCCCTGAAGGGATTCTCTCTCTTGACCAGACAAAAGATCGAGATTATAAGTAAAGGCACTATAATGCCGACCGGACCCTTGACTAAAAAGGCCGATGCCAGAGCCAGAAAAAAAATAAATAGGCTTTTTTTTCCGGTCCCATCCCCGCGTAACCTTAAGAAACTGTATAGCGCCGCTGTAATAAAAAAAATCAGCGCCATATCCGGAAGGGCAAGCCTCGCGTATCTGTAATAAAGAGGGGTCGTCATAAGAAGCAGAGACGCGATCACACCCGTTTTCTTGTCTCCAAAAAGTATATTCGATAATGCAAAAACTATTAGAGCAAGTAACGCGCCGAATATTATAGACGGCAGCCTGGCAGCATACCAGTTCGCGCCTAAAACCTTAAAAGAAGCGAGGATCATCCAGTAAAAGAAAACCGGTTTTTGAAAGCGGGGTTCGCCCATATACCGAGGCGTTAACAGGTCTCCGCTTTCCATCATCTCTTTCGCGCTTTCAAAGTAGAAATTCTCGTCTCCTTTGAATTCATGGCTAAGCTTGCCGGCGCCGAAAGAAAATAAAAAAAGACTGAATGCGAGGATTATTATCCCGTAAGGCCGCTTGATCATGATATCATTCTTTATTTTGCTTTATACCGGTATTAGCGAGCGCGGATATAAATGCCGCCAGAAAGAACGATTCCCCCATGACCTTCGCGGAGTCTTCGGCCATCCTGAAAATATCCCGTGTGTGCAATAAATCGGAGTAAGGGGCATCTGAGAAGAACTGAGTAAATGACTCAACGCTGTTTGTGATATAGTCCAGGCAGAACATGGTAAAGAACATGAGAAACCCGCATACCAGCATAAGGATCATGTAAGGGTGTTTCCTGAATTCCCTGATAAAATCCTTTATAAAAACTATTGCCACCAGTCCGTAGATCAAAACGATAACATCGTCAATATGATCGGTCATGGTAGTCTCTTTGATAAACAATACATGGTGTATTAATTTATCTATATTCTCATGAAGGGACAGTATCTCATCCAGCCCCAGAAAAATAAAACCTATTCCGCATATAAGAAATGGGCGCGCCGAGGCGTTCTTTCGCCAGTTTAAAGAAAATTCAGGTTCAACGGCCTTACAAATAAGATAGCACGTAAAGGCAGTGGCAAGCAGCTGTAAAAACGAGTATATAGTCACAAGCCTCACGTCCGCAAAATGGTAAAAGAACGGCCCTGTATTCCATGATATTAAAAGTACGGCGGCGGCCGCCAAAACGGTTAAGCTTATATAAAGATTTATTTTAACATTTTTATTTGGCAATCGTGAGCTCCTTGCTTGTTAAAAGATATATTTCATGCCTAAGCACATCTTTCAGGATGTCTTTTTCGCCCCGCAATATCTGCAATATTACGTCCTTGCCAAAACTTCTCTTAAGCCTTGTTTTCCAGGTTTTGCGGTTATCCATAAGGTTCAACCTGACCCTCAATTCATCCGGCAGAATCGTTTCGTAATCCTGCCTGGAGATCACCAGATAGACATCGCTGCCTGAGTTCATAAATTCCGTCAGTCTGCTCTGATGCAGCCCCTTAGGATCATACCCCTTCTTCCATCTTACATTTGGTTCATCGATGCGCTTGTCCAAGTATATAGAAAGCCTCTGCTGGCTTATATTCATCGATCCTACGCCTACCCTATCGCCTTCCCTCAATTCCCGCTCTATCTCTTCCGCAAAGCCCCGCATCGTGTTATCATTCAAAAGAGGGATGGCCCTTCCCCCTAAAAATGCCATCAATATGCCCATCGCTATGGGAATCGCCGCAAGAATCATTTTTTTCCTCTTCATCATGTAGGGGACGATCAGAATAAGAGGGCTAAAAAGAATAGCGTATTCATAGAAAGCTACCGTGTTCGGATAAAGATGGTTCATCGTATAAAGCAGGATGACTAGAGTCAATATATAAACTATGACAATTAAGAAAAACGGGATCCTGAAGCCCCAGCTTTTAAATAAGGCGCCTCGTTCCTGCAGGTTGATCAGATATCTTGCCACAAGCAGGGCAAGCGCGGGGGCTATAGGCAGCATATAATGGTACTCTTTCACGGAGATCACCGTAAAAAATAAAAATATTCCGAAGAAATAGCTCAGCACGAGCTTATATGAATCTTTTTCGCGGGAATATGTATTCTTGCTTCTGAACGCGTCAAAAATGGACTGCGGCAGAAACAGAGAATACGGAGCAAGCCATCCCGCTAAAATAGGGATATAATACAGGATCCGCTTAAAATAGATCTTTACGAATTCCAGGCCTTTTTCATTGTCCGGGGCGTAAAACATCCTCATCATAGTCTCCCGCACGACAATATGGTCAAGATACTTCTGGCCGTGCAGTTTATACATGACGATATACCATGGCAGCCCTATAGCGAGGATGATCAAAAAACCCATGGGCAAATTCATGGATTTGAGAAGCTTCCATTTTTTCGTGCTGCACACAAACAACAGTACTATAATAAGCGGGAGCGCAAAACCTACATAACCTTTGTTTAAAGTGGCAAGGCCCAAAACGATGAAAAAGAAGATAAAAAACCTCCTGCCTCCATCCATGCTCTTCGAGCCTTTTAAAAACAGGTACATCGAATAAGCTACGAAAAACGTCAAGACCATATCGGGAGAAGCGTATCTGGCGTACATAAAAAATAAAGCGATAGTCGCGAGTATGCCGGCCGCCAGAAAACCGGTCTTGCGGTCGAATAGCCTGCGGCCTATGTTGAAGGTAAATATGACTGTAAGCATTCCGAAGATGGCTGAAGGAAAGCGGACCCCGAAATTATCGATCCCGAAGATAGCGTAAGAAGCACTGACCAGCCAGTAGAAAAGAATGGGTTTTTGGAATCTGAAGCGTCCCTGGTAGTAAGGCGTGATAAAGTCGTGCCTGGCAAACATCTCCTTTACGCTTTGAAAGTAAAACTTCTCACTCTCTATAATAGGCAAGGCGGTGCCCAGGTGATATGTAAACAATATACCGCAAAAAACCAACAATATTATTTTTATAAGTAACTCTCTTCTTCTCAACACTTCTGCCCCTGCCTTTATAAATTATATATTAAGATAACATACTATTATCTTTATTTCAAGGCTAAAATTAGCATGTAATATAATTATAAGGGGACAGACACTTTTTTTGAAGCATAGGGACAGACACTTTTTTGAGGCTACGTACAGAGCTTCAAAAAAGTGTCTGTCCCTGACAACGCTACAAAAAAAGTGTCCCCTTATTCCCTAATTAACTTCCCTGAGGATCGCGGCGGATTTTTCTATATAACCGGCATTATAATATGCCTTACTGAGATTGGAGCAGGAAGATCCGTTCCTTCGAATAGAAAGAGCCTTTTCGAAATGGTATATGGCATCGTCAAACATATCCCGCTTGTCGAACAAGAAGCCAAGATTCGCATGTGCTTCATAAAATCCCGGCAATAGAGTTACGGCTTTTTTATACTCGGCCAGAGCCTCATCCTCCTTCCCTTTCTTCTCATAAAGCCAGCCAAGGCCGTTATGAGCGAAGGGGTGTTCAGGGTCGATCTCAAGAGCCTTTTTAAAATTCTTCTCCGCGATACCGTAGTCTTCAATGCTCATACTGGCTGTTGCGATATTAGTATAGATTTCTGCCTTTTCCGGCCCGCTATTCAAAGCATAATTATAATATGTCAGGGCTTTCTCAAAATCCTTGTTCTTTTCATAGATAGTACCGATATTGTAATACATCTTCGCTTTTTTGGGAGATGACTTAAGCGTGGCGGAATATATTGAAAGGTCGTCCTTCCAGTCCCTGTTGCGCATGAATGTCCTGAATGAATAAAGCGAGACTATGACCGCAAAAAAAGCTATAGCAAATTTAAGATCTATTTTCAGAGACTGGAGCCTTAAAAGCATCACGCTTATTATCATAAGAAAACCTATTGAGGGTATATACAGCCAGTGCTCAGCCATCTGCGCGCTCAGAGGCACTATATTCGAAAAGGGTATTAAAAAAGTTAAAAACCACGCTATTCCGAAAAATATCGCGCGTGATCTTTTATATGCGGCCACAGCTAAAAATATGATAAAAGCTAATCCCAGTATTGAAAACACGCTATTCATATCAAAGATCGAGCGAGCCAGAGGAATGGCCCTCTCCATATGAAGGTCCGCCGGATAAAGGAGAAGCCCGATATAATCCATGACTGTGCGGCACATCGTCAGAAGCTGCGCGCTTACAGTGGAGATGTTAGAAAAAACGTCGTTTTTCGGGGAAAAATCGAATATTGTAAGGCGTAACGTTATATAAACCGCGCTGACCAGCAGATAGGGCCGTAATTTTCTGAACCGGGAAAGCCTGTTGCTTCCTCCTCTGTCAACGCTGACCCGTTTGCCATATGTAAGATCATGCAATGCGAGCACCAGGGGAAATATTATAACAGACGCCTTCGACAGGAGGGCAAGGATATACATCGCTACAGATATCGGATAAAGCGCTCTTTTTTTTCTGGCGATGACATTATGCACGGAGTCCGGCTCATCATCCTTCTTTACAAGCTTCTCCTCAGGCGCTATCGAATAACGCCCCACATACGCTATGAAAGACAATAAAAGAAAAAAGCACGCGAGGATATCAGAACGGCCCGTTAAATAATTAACCGCTCCGGTATGAACCGGGTGCACCAAAAAAAGTATGCTTGTAAGCAATGAGGCCATCCGGGATTTGCATAAAAAAAAGATGGTGAAAAAAACCAGTACGCCATTGGCAAAATGCAGCAGCACGTTAGTCAGATGGAAGCCGAAGGGGTTCAGTTTCCAAATATGGTAATCGATCAAAAACGAAACAGCCTGGACAGGCCTGTAATAATTACTATGGTCGAGCCCGAATTTTTCCACGTGCGAGTGATACAGGTCAGTAACAAATATTTTAGGGATGTATTTTACGTGAGTTATCAAGTCGTTATTCTCGATTGTGAGATGGTCATCCCACACAAAGGAATGGCTTAGTGAATTAAAATACACGGTCAGCGTGATCACGGCAAGCAGAAGAATTATTTTTTTCATAGAAGGCTCTTTTTGGCAAAATCGACGCCGTTTCTAAAAATGTCGAGTCCGTGCCCTTCTTCCTTCAAGTCCTCTCGCGTCCACCTCGGATGCTGCGTTCTTCGGATGAATCTCTCGGGGTGAGGCATCATTCCCAATATCCTGCCCGTAGAATCCGAAATGCCCGCTATATCATCCATGGAACCATTGGGGTTTCCCGGATAAGAAGTTTTCCCGCCGGTGGAATCAGAGTACCGGAAAACGACCTGCTTATTTTTTTTCAGTTCATCCAGCACCGATTTGTCTTTTGTTATGAATTTCCCTTCCGCGTGCGCGACAGGTAAATATATAAGTTCCGGCACCCCTTTAGTCCAAACGCATATATTTTCATCCGATTGCCTGAGATAGCACCATCTATCCTCAAACTTGGCCGAATCGTTAAGATTTAACGTAACCTCCATATTCCACATCTCCCCGCCCAGGCCCGGAAGCAATCCCATTTTAACCTGAACCTGAAAGCCGTTACATATACCCAGCATTAACTTACCGTCTGAAATAAACCTCTCTACATCGTCACGAAGTTTATATTTGATCTCGTTCGCAAGGATCTTTCCGCTCGCTATGTCATCGCCGTAAGTGAAGCCGCCTGGAATGGCAAGAATATGATAAGAGGAGAGCTTTTTGTCCTTTGATATAAGTTCGTTTACATGGACCAGTTCAGTGTCAGCGCCTACTTTAGAGAAAGCAAACGCCATCTCATTATCACAGTTTGTCCCGGCTGTACGCAGTATTATTACTCTTACTTTTCTCAAGCTTTCTCTCCCGGTAATCCGGCTACCACTTCGAAAAAGGCATTTGCCAGGCCTTCTTTAACTCGTCTATATCCGCATCTATCACTGTGCTGCCGGAACCCCCCTTTACTTTGAAATCCTTGCCATCTGTCACTCTGCCTATAAGAGCGGTATCCGTGCCCTTCAGCAGAGCCTCAAACTCGCTCCTTTTGTCTGCGTCTACTTCGACTACAAACCGGCTATTTGACTCAGAGAACAATATCACATCGTCGCGACTGTCACTTCCCTTGAACGGGACAGCCTTAAGGTCGATCTCCATGCCCAATCCGCCGCTGAAGGCCATTTCCGCGGCAGCCACCGCAAGGCCTCCTTCAGAGCAATCGTGGATAGCCATGACCAGGCCTTTTTCATTCGCTTCGCTTAATCTATTCATCAATGATCTTGCTTTATCTACATCCACCTCGGGTACATTATTGCCGATAAGGCCGTTTATCATCATATAGTGAGAACCACCAAGCTCATCTTTTGTAAGGCCTGCGATGTAGACCGGATCTCCGGATCTTTTGGCGTCCATACTGACGGCGCGGTTTACGTCTTTCATGACCGATATAGCCGATATTAAAAGCGTGGGTGGTATAGATATGGTCTCGCCGCCCACGTTATATTCATTATTAAGGCTGTCTTTCCCTGAGATAAAAGGAACACCGAAACCCTTTGCTATGTCATAACACGCCAGCGCCGCGCGCACCAGTGAACCCAGCCTGTCCGGCTTGTCGGTATTTCCCCAGCAGAAATTATCGAGTATAGCCACTCTTGAGAGGTCTCCTCCGCAAGATATTATCTGCCTCAGGGCCTCATCAATAGCCGAAGCGGCCATCCAATACGGGTCTATCAATCCGTACTTAGGATTTATTCCGCAGGAAAGAATAATACCTCTGTCGGAATCGAGCACAGGCCTGAAAATGCAGCCGTCGCCAGGGCCGTCATTAGCGCTTCCCTGCAGGGGCTTTAACACGTTCCCCCCTTGGACTTCGTGGTCGTACTGGCGGATCACCCATTCCTTGCTGCATACATTCCAGCTTGAAAGTATCTTTTTCAAGTGCGGTGTCAAGTCAGACGGACTCTCAAAGTCCATATCTTTGTGTTTCGGTCTTTTCCATACGGCTTTTCTTTTTACATCAGGGAGGCCGTTATGAAGAAATTCCATGTCAATATCAGCCACTTTCTCACCCTTGTAAAAAAGCCGGAGTTTTTTATCCGTAGTAAATGTACCTATGACTGTAGCCTCCACGCTTTCGGTGGCAAATATTTGTTGTATCTCACCGATATTCTCCGGCGGAACGGCAAGAACCATTCTTTCCTGAGCCTCTGATATCCATATCTCACTATATGAAAGCCCGTGATATTTTAGCGGCACCTTCTCCAGATGCACTTCCACTCCGGTCTCTTCACCCAACTCTCCGACAGCTCCGGAAAGCCCTCCTGCCCCGCAATCTGTTATCGAGCTGTACAGATTCTTATCCCGCGCCTTTAAAAGAGCATCGGTCACTTTTTTCTCGGTAATAGGATTGCCTATCTGAACGGCCTGGCCCGAGATCTCTTCCGACTCGGTATGAAGTTCTCCGGAAGAAAACGTCGCCCCGTGTATTCCGTCGCGTCCGGTGCGGCCACCCACCAATAAGATAAGGTCGCCCTCATTTACTTTCTTTGTAGCCATATTTTTTGGGATAAGGCCTACATTCCCGCAATATACAAGAGGATTGCCGATGTATCTCTCATCGAAAAGGACCGCGCCGTTTGAAGTAGGAATACCCATCCTGTTTCCGTAGTCTCTTACTCCGGCTACTACACCCTTCATCACCCTCTTTGGATGCAGGGTACCCTTCGGCAATTTATCAAAAGAATAGTCCGGAGGCCCAAAGCAGAAAATGTCCGTATTCACGATGGGCTTAGCGCCCAACCCTGTCCCCAGCGAGTCCCTTATTACTCCGCCGATACCTGTTCCGGCCCCTCCGTACGGCTCTATCGCGGACGGGTGGTTATGTGATTCCACCTTGAAGCAAACATCGTAGTCTTTATCGAATCTTATTATTCCTGAATTGTCTTTGAATACGGAAACACACCAATCCCTCGCCAGCTCATCCGTTACCTTCATCACTGTCTCTTTGAGGAGATTATCTATGAGCCTGCCTTCGTATTCCACTTTCCCCCTAAAGGTCTTATGCTTACAGTGTTCTGACCACGTCTGCGCGATAGCCTCAAGCTCCACGTCGACAGGGTCACGGCCCAGCTTTTTAAAATAATTCTGTATGGTAAGCATCTCGGCAAGGTTCAGAAATAATTGCCCATCATCGCTTATTCTTATGAGGCCTTCTTCGTCCTTATCGAGTATCTTTACAGTGACATGCTTAAATTGATAGGAAGGATTTTCGGTTTGTGATTCTGAGAACGCGCCTTTTACGATATGCTGTATGGTTTTGTTGCAAAGTAATTTCTCTGATATGGTATTCAGCTTCTCAGGGGTCAGAGCGCCTTTAATTATATATTTCTTAGCGGTGCGGACATTTTCCACGCCCTCGAGGCCAAGATCCCTTATGCCCTTCATGGTGCTTTCATCGACCGGATCCATTACCCCTGGATTATAGGCGACCTCTATGACATGCAGATCCCTTGACTCTCTTCTCTCAGGATTTATATGATAGCCTTGAGTAACTTTATCGATCAGCAGTTCCTGGGATATTAATCGAGCGTCACTTTCGCTTAATCGGCCGCTGATCCGGTATATCTGATAGAAGTCGACTCCGCGGGCGCCGGTTATACCGAAATCGGTTATGCCCTTTTTTATTTCTTCTCCGGCAGCGTCAAACACACCGTCTTTATTAAATACTTCGACTGTCCACATTTTATGATCGGCTTTATTCCCACTCAATAGTGCTTGGCGGCTTAGTGCTTATATCGTAAACAACTCTATTTACGCCCTTTACTTCGTTGATAATATTGCTGGATATCTCCGCAAGGACTTCATGCGAAAGCCTGGCCCAATCCGCGGTCATGCCATCCATGCTGGTCACAGCCCTTATCGCGATGACATTTTCGTACGTTCGTTTATCACCCATAACACCTACTGTCTTCACAGGAAGGAGAATGCCGAAGGATTGCCATAATTTATTATAAAGCCCGGACATCTTTATCACATCCATCAGCCTGAAATCCGCTTCTTTAAGAATACGGAGCCTTTCTTCCGTGACTTCACCTATAATTCTAACAGCGAGCCCCGGCCCCGGAAACGGCTGGCGCCATAATGCGCTGTAAGGCATTTTCAACTCTTTGCCGAGTGAGCGGACTTCGTCCTTAAAAAGATATTTCAGGGGCTCTATCAGCTTCAGACGCATTTTCTTAGGAAGCCCGCCGACATTATGGTGTGTTTTTATTGTAGCGCTCGGGCCGCCGAATGCGGACTGAGATTCGATGAGGTCGGGGTAAAGCGTGCCTTGCGCCAAAAATTTTACGCCCCGGATCCTTTTGGATTCCCTCTCAAAAACCTTAATAAACTCATTCCCTATGATCTTCCTCTTTTTTTCGGGACCCGCTACACCCTTCAATCTCTTCAGGAAGGCCTTTTTCGCGTCCACCACTTTAAGGTTCAGATGAAAATTATCCTTAAAAAGTTTCTTTACGCGGCCGGCTTCATCTTTCCGCAGAAGCCCGTTATCCACGAATATGCAATACAGCCTTTTGCCGATCGCTTTATCGATGAGGACTGCCGTAACAGAAGAATCCACTCCTCCGCTCAGGCCAAGAACCACCTTACCGCCTCCCACCTCTTCTTTTATAGCTTTGACTGATTCGTTTATGAATGAACGCATAGTCCATGATGATCGACAGCCGCAGACTTCCTTAACAAAGTTTTTTATAATGGTATTTCCTCTTTCCGTATGGACTACTTCCGGGTGAAATTGTACGCCGTAAAAACCGCGTGATGCGTCCGCCATTGCCGCATTCGCGGTATTTGCGGTATGCGCCGTTGTTTTAAATCCTTCCGGAAGCCGCTTTATATGATCGCCATGGCTCATCCAGCATCGGATCCTATCAGGCAGTGATTTAAATATGCCGGCCATGGAATCAAGCGTCAAAGCGGCATGTCCGTATTCTCTCTTCTTTGAATGAGTAACCTTGCCTCCGAGCGCCTTTGTCATCAATTGCATGCCGTAGCATATGCCCAATACCGGTACGCCTGATGAGAATATTTCTTTGTCTAATCGCGGGGAATTCTTCTGGTAAACGCTCGCGGGCCCGCCTGAAAGTATGATCCCATTCGGCTGTGTCGACCTGATAACGGCAAGGCTTCCGCGCGGCGGGATTATCCTGCAGAATACATTGTTCTCCCTTACCCTGCGGGCTATAAGTTGATTATACTGTGAACCCAGGTCTATTATAATGATACCTTTTTTCATAATATCCTAATTAAGGCCTGATTATATCAAAGATATTTTATAATATCAAGATTATATTTGGAGTAGTGTGATGAATAGGGGGACGGTAATAATGCTCGAGATATGTGTGGCGAAAACGCCCGCTGCCGCAAGCTGGCTGTCACCGCCGAATCTGCTGATAAAAATGGGCGTAGTCGACGCGGACGGCATCGCGGATTGCAGAACTATGATGGCTCGCGCAAGCGGCGAAAGGAAGCCGCATAAGCCCGTGATCAAGAGTGCCAGGCCCGGAACCAGTATCAGCCTGCATAATACGATAAGTAAAATAGGATTTTTGTAAGCTTTAAGGTTCCCCACTTTGCCTTTAGACATCATAGAACCGACGACAAGCAGGGCTAGGGGTATTGTGGCAGAACCCATTATTTTTGCCGCGTCTAACATAAAAAGGGGCAGTCTTATCGCGGTAAAACCTACGATTATACCGCCTAAAAGTCCGATAGTCCCGCTGTTTATAAGATTCCTCAACGGAGAAGCGCCTTTTTTATCAGTAGCAGCGCTGCCATTCCTCAGCGTCCACACCCCCAGAGTCCAGTACAGAAGGTTAAATCCTACATTAAAAAAGACTACTCTCATGACGCCGTCAGTTCCGTAAAGCGCGTTGGCTATCGGAATGGCAAGAAAGCCGCAATTGGTAAAAGTAGCCAGGTAGATAAACGTCGCCTTGCCCGGGCGATCCAGCCGTGTAAACCGGGAGAGATATTTTGCCAGCAAATATCCCGCGGCCACCATGCCAACGGCGAAAACAGGCAGGACCCATACGCTCCTAAGCAATTCCCGGGTAAAATTAGTGGCAAGTGAATGGAAATACAAGAAAGGCAGCGCTATGACTAATACAATTTTTGCCAGAGCCCTGGTAGAGTCCCCGTCCAATAACTTCTTATTCCGGGCAAGCGCTCCTATGGCAAGCACTATGAATAAAACGCTGATTTTAGATAAGACTTCTATAAACATCGCCGCATTTGAGGTTTAAAAAAGGGGACAGCTCCCGAACAGGCGCTGTCCTCCTAGTGATAAAAAAATTAAGGATCCTACCTACTCATCTCTTCGGCTTTTCTCTTCTCCCTCAGGCTCACTTTGAAGCTGCCATCTTCCTCGTCAACGACAATATGGCCTTCCCTGGATAGCCACCCAACGCTCATAAGTATAAGATATTCAGGCCTGTCCAGCTTGATAACGATATTTTTTAAGCTCATTATGTCATTGGCTTCCAATAGCTGCCATATCTCGCCTGCAACTATCCCGATCCGAGTTATCATATTGACCCCCTATGCCTTAAATATATCATAAAAAAGGAGTATTGTCAAGAAAACTATGGCTTAAACCCGCCTTGAAGCCCCGGACGGCAATTATGCGGTTTTATGCCAATTCAACATTGATTTTGTCGTAGAAACCGTCTCTTATTTTGACTGCATAGGGAGATGGCACCTTCCCCCCATTCAATTTAACGTCAGATCGGCCTTTTTTCCGCAAAATCACACTGACCGGCGCTACACCATTTCTTCCGAACGTATTGCGCCGTTTAGGGTTACGATAAATAAGCGGAGTTTTTCCAAGGAGGCAACATGTGTAAGTATTTTTAGCCAGTATAAGCTTTTTTTTGGCCCAATCCCCGGCATGCAATTCTGTAATGCTCTCTTCCTGCGTAAAAAGCCATCCCGGGATAGTCGGATCCGGTTCGAAACACAGGCGTCCATCGGCATCAAGCTTAAATGGATCCTTACCAAGGGCCATTAGCAGCCAAATGGTCAAATATTCCGTTGTTGTACCCGTGAGCCTCGCGACAAAGCCATTACCATGAATGGAGCTGGCGGGGTATGAGCTGCTTGCTATAAACGAGGAATTTTCCAATATACTTCGACCGTAACGGGCCGGATCTTGAAATGCCACAAGACAGTTTTTAAAATCTACGAAAAATTCATCAAAAAGCCCGCTTTTCAGGACCTCTAATAGGTATTTATACTCCATATGAAGCCAGACAGACTCATTTTCCAGCCAGCCGGGAGTAAAGATAGCGGAACGGCCGATCTCAAGAGGCATCCCCTTAAGTGACTCATTCATCTTGTACATCTTCAGTTTATGGTCAAACATATCGCTTTTTCGGACGGCGTTGTACAATGATCTCGCTTCATCCTTTTTCATGACTCTCATTGCATGCACCGGCCCTTCCAGGAATAATGAAAGCGGCTTATGGCTGAATGACAATGCCTTGACCGTAGCTTGACCTTCCTTATTGAGTTTTTTCTTTCCTCCTTCACGGATAAAGCCGAACTGTTTGACTTCATTTATGTAATAGGAATAAGTCATCCCGTCCTTTTTGCTGAAACCCTTCTTGAGGCCTTTTTTCAGCTTGAGAAGGAATCTATCCAGGATCCTTTCGAGATCACCTGCCGAGACCGCCTTTTCCCGTCCGCTAAACCCCGGCCAGACTTCCTTTCTATATTTTTCTTTTCTAGTCTGCGAATATTCCCAGTAAAGGAAATCGCCTCTTTTCGATCCCGCAGTAAGGTTTTTATTCACCGATTTTTCCAGGTCTGTTAGAAAGCCGTACAATTCGTACGGCAAACTCAGCTTGTGAGTTTTATTCACTTTTAACTTTTCCATGGAAGACCTTACAAATAAGATCATCCTCTTGATCTCGAATACCTCGCATAGAGACGATCCCAATATTCCGGGCAGGCCATTGAGGCCGTCACACCATCCGGGCTTTCCCGCCTCCATCTCTATTCCGACGCCAAACGGATCCAGGGAAGCCATTTTATTGGCGATGATACAGATAAGTTTTGTCAAAAGATCCGTTTTATAGACCTTGCCCTTTCCGAAATCCGTCCTGACTTTGTACTTCTCTCTGTCCCGCGCTTCTATGATATTTTTCTTGGCCTCGTCTTCGATCACAGCGCCGGATTGCCTTACCTTGCCGTTTATATATACATATTTCTCGTCTCTGGGCATAACCCGAAGGTAGGTATCATAAAATGTGAAATCCCTCCTGCCTAAAAGTAAAGCCCTTAATTTATCGGGATAACACGCCAGGTAGTTTTCAAGCAAGTCTATATTATAGGTCCAGTGATCCACCCAATATCCTTCTCCGGGCGAGATCACTTCCTCTTTCACGCTTAAAGTGAGTACCCGCGCTAAAAGCCCATCCCTTTTGTTTTTTGGCAGGATACCTTCCTTCTCCAGAAGAAACATAAGGCTGCCCGGCGTAAAAGAAGTAAGCAAGAGACCTTTGACCTTTTCTCTGCCTGAGGCGTACTTTACATATTTTCTTAAGACCTTATTCAATGCCGCGCTGTTTTTCACTGTGAGCTTTATGCCCTGGATACGGTGCGGATTGAACCCGTCAGGCTGTATGGCGTCCACAAATGTACGTATATTCTCGTCTTTTACATCGGGATTCAAAAGTGCGTCATTGCGTCTATTCTGATTCATATCCCGGTAAGCGCCGTTTCCCTGTGAATAATAGGCCGGCTGCAAAAGAAACGCGTTATAATCCCTCTCCAGGTCTCCGTGTTTACGCGCGTAGGCGTAATATACAAAAGGTCCTCTGGGTGTATCAAGCGAGATCGGCACACCCCCCCTTAGCAGATTATCCAGATAGGTTTGGCGTGTATAGAAATCGAACTCCTCACTTGAACTCTTAGTGAATATTCTTCCCTCAAGCCGCTTTATAATCTCTTCGTTTTCCAATAACTTTTCTTCAAAATAATCGGCATTGCCATTGATCTTTCTTCTTATCGCGGACACGGAGCTCACATCACCGGCATTACCTATTAATGACACCAGCTTCTTTTTTCCCTCCGCATTAATGCTGAATTTCACATAGGCCATTGCGGAAGGCGTCTTGCCTTCTGTTCTCTGATCCCGCAGCGCGGAGGAAAACCCGTCTTCTACAAAAACTCTCGGATATGAGATATCACCGTTAGAGCCAAACACAACGTCAGGGTCTACTAATGGCTTTAGCATGACGGCCCTTTTGCCATCTACCCGGCAGGCCATGTAAAAGTTGCCGCGTTCAATATATTCAAGCTCCGGGGTGTCCTGAGGATCTACCTTTAGATTATAAAATGGCGCGGCATTTTCGGCATTAAGGACTCTCATCCAGGCCTCGATCGTACGGCTCATATGCTTCTGATGCCATTCCGTCATGCCGAATGTAGCTATGTGAGGAAGCCCGTCCACGACTTCCGCTTCGATTTTCTTATTTGATATGTTTTCTATCACTACTCTTCTGGCCAGTCCGGCGAAGGATTCGCCCGGGACTGTGATATAGGTCACTTCTATCTTGATGCCTAAACGCTTGTTTATCTCTTCCAGGCGCAGGCTGGACGGGTTTATTATCATTTTTGTCGATATGCCCTTGCCCCCGGCCCTGAAAGGTTCATAGAAAATAGACCCTGCCCTGACCTTGAGCTTTAGAAAAGTCCTGAAGCCTTTGAGCGGCGTCATATTATAAGCCTGGTTTGCCGGCATAAACTCAAGTATGGCGCTGTCCTTATTCTCTATCCCGAAACTGGCCATGCACTGTCCTCTGTTTACGTAAAAGGCCCAGAGCGGTATACCGTGTAAGCCCGCTATACCCGGGAAGAAGCTTGAAAACGCCTTGGCCCTGTTGTAATCTTCTATTACAAAATCACCGTTTTTTTCGAGTTTATACTTGACCATGTCAATCCTTTGCGATTTATTCCAGTTTTAGCCGGCCCCAGACCGCAGAGTCTTTATATCCGGCTTCCGTTCCGTTCCAGACGATCTTCCCCTCTCGCGTCCCGGCCTCGTCCGCGTCACCAATAGCGATATCAAAGCCAAGTATATCACCTTTTTTAAATTTTATGAAGGGCTTGTCGTAAAAATTCGCTATATTTATTCTGGCTTCAAGAATATACCCATCCTTACCCTTATTCGCGATAGCCCGGCTTGCTTTAGGGACATCGTTTCTCACCCCGCCTTTTACCTGGCCGGGTATCCACATCTCAGTATTTGCGCCTATTAATATCTGAAAATCCGCGGCCGAATATCCTGTTTCAGGGATCCTGGCGGGATCTACGCTGATAAAGAGTTCAACGCAGTCTCCGTTCCAGACATTATTGCCGGAATACCTGTTCACGGCAGGCACATCATCCTTGATATCAGCCAATAAATATAAGTTTTCCTTATCCCATACCACCCTGACCTTCGCGCTAAGATCACTATCACTTTCTATGGTGCCCTCTCCGAAGTTCGTGTCAATATTTAATTCGATTATTTCCGTGCTGAGCCAGGCTTTATCTATTATACCGTCGATCTTTATGTCTTCCGTGAATACGGAAACCAGTTCTTTGACCGGTAGTCCTCCCGCAAAATCCGCTCCCACGTATCCCATCACGCCATCCTTGCGCTTATAACCGTAATCCTCTACGTCGGCGCCGGCCCAGTACACGTAGTACCAACTATCGAGCTTTCCGGCTACGGGAGTCCTTTTTGTGAAATATCCCCGCTCATCGGTTTTACCTTCCCACTGCCTTGTATGACTATTTATGGCGTTGAATATACCCAGCCGGACATCGTAATCCTTGAGCGGCTCCCCCTCTCTATTGGTCACTCTCGCGGTTATGGAGGCAATATCACCGTTTTTATATCGAGGCTTATCTACCGTCACCTCGATATTGACCGGAGGCAGCAGATCATGACCGTCTTTACATTTTATTATATTTACACTCCGGGTGATCTCGCTTTTATCTTCCGTTCCCATTACCGTAAACGTATGCAATCCGGCCTGTAACTTTGAAGCATCGAGTTCTGCCCGCCACCAATCGCCTTTATTCGTCAGATCATGCCACTTGCCCCGGCCTATCCTGTACCGTACGCCTCTGACCTGAGAAACGGCATTGACTTCTATAAGAGCTTTATCCGGTATTCTCTGGCCCTCCCTGGGCTCCGTAACGATCAGTTTAAACTCTTCCTTTAAAGCGTAATACGCCTTTCTCGGCGTACCAAGGATATCCTGCTTGCTTTCAATGCCGACTATACCGAACCACTCTTCCGGATGCGTGTCATGCCTCTCGGGCTTTTTTGCTTTCCACCACTCATCGTTCCATTCAAAAACACAGCCGCCCGCGGCGCCCCCTTCAAGCAATCCCCGGAAACATGATATTATTCCGTCAGCCTGCTCCTCTTGGGAATTCCCGCCGTATGCATATCCGCCGTCTCCGTCGGGAGAAACACTGTATCCGAACTCTGTCACCACAAACGGCCTCCCCTGAGCATGAAGCGATCTTGTGCCTTTTACAAAGTTCGCGTATCCGATATCACCCGATATTGAAGGGGCATAAGCATAAGTATTAAATGACACGATGTCCCACATGGACTGGTCAAGCCACAGCGACCAGTAGGCATTCGCCATGCTGACCGGCCTGTTCGGATCTTCCTCCCTGGCTATGCTCGCCAATCTCCTGTAAAGATCCAATGTCTTATCCACGCCTGATGACATCAAGCGGTCGGCGTGCGGCTCGTTCATCATCAGGTACATGATTATATTAGAGTGTTTCTTACCTATCCTGCACATCTGCCTGACGCTGCTCTCGGCAAGGCGTATAAAACCGCTATATCCGAAGTCCACATCCGACTTTAATGGGACCGCCTGTATGACCATCAGATCATATTTTTCCGCCATCTCTAGCTGGTCCTCCGGCATTGTGCCCCAGACCCGCAATGTGTTGAAGCCGGCATCTCTTATCCTCTTAAAATCTGCCTCTAGCGTCCTGGGGGGAACGCTGGCTCCCGGCCACTGGCCGGGCCTATACGGACTGTAGCCGATCCCTTTGATAAAAAATTTCTCGCCGTCTATATAAATACTGCCGTCTTTAAGTTGTATCCGGGGATTTTCCTCCGCATAAAGGGCGCTTACGCCGAGCAGCACCGTCATGACCAGAACTATGATCCTCTGCCTCAACTGTTTGTCTCCTTTTTTACAGTATCCCTGTATAATTTGTGAATATTTCGCGTTACGGGTCCGACCCTCCCGCTGCCTATTCTTATACCGTCGACCTCGATCACAGGGATGATCTCGATAAGTGAGTTTGTGATAAATACTTCGTCACACTCGTTCAGTATATCATCCTTGAACATGCCTTCCTCCACGCCTACACCGGCAAATGACGATAATTCCAGCACCGCTTTTCTCGTTATGCCCGGCAGGATTCCGCAGTCAACCGACGGAGTCATGAGCCTGCTTCCCTTTACCATAAATACATTAGATACCGTTCCTTCGCATATATGGCCGGATTCGTTCAGAAAGAAAGTCTCAAAAGAATTCCTGGAAACGGCTTCATTTCTGGCAATAATGCTTTCAAGATAATTCGATACCTTAAAACGCGTCACCAGACTGCGGCTGCTTTTTCTGTAGCGGGAGATATCGGTTTTTATCCCGCTATCATAAAATTTAGCGGGCCGCGGCAGAAAATTTGCCGCGGTGATCACCGCGCTCGCGGCTTCGTTTTGCGATATATTAAACCCTCTGTTTTTTGAAATACCCCGGGACATGGTGACCCTGATCGAGGCGTCTTTAAGTTTATTAAGGCGCAGCAGTTCATATATTATCTTTTCCGTCTCCTTATTCGAAAGGCCCTGGCGGATCTTCATGCTTTTCATGGATGAAAAAAGCCTCTCGATATGGTCATTCAAGCGGAATACGATACCGCTATAACTTCTCATCGTCTCGATGACCGCGTCTCCGTAAAGGAAACCCCTGTCAAAAACAGAGATCTTCGCGTTGTTTTCGTCGAGCATCACTCCGTTTACGAATACCTTCATCTCGCGCTCCTTATCGCTGCCGGGTCGGGATCGAATGGGCCGCGGCCTGATGGAAGTAGATCGCCTGCGCCAGCGCGCGGCCCTTATCCAGCGTCTCCTGATACTCCATCTGTGGATCCGAATCCGCCACTATGCCGCCTCCGACCTGAAAATATGATTTTTTACCTTTTACGACTATTGTCCGTATCACTATGGAAAGGTCCGCGCTGCCGCTAAAATCTATATAACCGATCGCGCCCGTATATATACCTCTTTTTGTGGGCTCGAGTTTCTCTATTATCTCCATGGACCGTATCTTAGGAGCGCCTGTTATTGAACCTCCGGGAAAGCAGTTTTTAAGGCAATCAACCGCATCTCGGCCTTCCCTTAATTTGCCGCTGACTGTGGAGACCAGGTGATATACGGTCGGATAAGTCTCAAGTCCCATGAATTCCGTCGGGCTTACAGAGCCGTATTCGCACACCCTTCCGAGATCGTTCCTCTCGAGATCCACTATCATCAAGTGCTCGGCCCTGTCTTTAGCGCTGGACAATAGCTCATTTTTAAGCGCAAGGTCTTTTTTACTGTCTTCTCCGCGGGGCCTGGTGCCTTTTATCGGCCTCGTCTCTATATATCTGCCGTTTATTTTTATAAACCTCTCCGGGGATGAACTCACTATTTTAAAATCGTCGAAATTCAGATAAGCGGCGAACGGCGCCGGATTTATTTTTCTTAGTCCCGCATAAAGCTCAAAGGCATCCCCGCTGAAATCACACTCGAATCTCTGTGAAAGGTTCACCTGATAGATATCCCCGCAAGCTATATACTCTTTCGCGCGGTCAATAGCCTTGCAATAATCCTGTTTAGAAAAATTTGAAGTCAGCCCGGAGTCCGGGAGCGCATTGATACCCCCTTCAAGATCGTCTGCATATGCGTTGAGCCTGCCGGTGCCTGTGCCTGTATGACGGTTTATTCTGCTTTTGACTTCATCCAGCCGCTTTTCGGCCCTCTCGCGATTTTCGTTCCCATCGCGCAATGGCAGGCCCGAGGAGGATATATATGACTTTTTCAACAGATTATCGAATATTATGATCACATCATAAAAAGCAAGCAAGAGATCCGGCATTTTTATATCATCATGGGACGTATCCGGCAACTCCTCCAGAAAAAATCTAAGGTCGTATGAAAAATACCCAATACACCCGGAGTTCAAAGGCAGGTCATCTCTTGCTTTCTCTACTTTATACCGGGATAAGACCTGTCTTAGAAATTGAAACGGATCGCCGGTAATACCCTCAACGCCGTCTTTAGTGGAAACCGTTATTTGCTCTCCCTTACTGCGGACTACCATGAACGGGTCATGGCCTATAAATGAGAACCTGCCGAGCCTGGCCGCGTCCATACCGCTGTCAAGAAACGCGCTATAGGGCTCATCCTTAAAGGCGCTATAGACGGTCAGCGGATCCGGGAAGTGGTCCAGTTCGTGTATGATTGGTATTATGTGCATATGTACTCACTGAGGTTACGAAAGGTTACAATATCCCTGGTTGTTGGTTGTTCGCATATCGTTAATCGTTTATTGTTGATCGTATATTCGGTTTTCGGTTTTCGGTTTACGGTTTTCGGGAAAAGAATCCGAGAACCGAACACCGAGAACCGATAACCGAGTTACGAGCGTCTCTGCGAGATAACAAACAATTCGAGAGCACATGCAATATTTATGGAGCGAGAGGATTATCAACATCGCTTACTTAGGCAACAGCTCTTCAAACAGCAATTTCAGCTCTTCGCGCCTCTTCGTCAGTATATCACTGAGCGGAGTGTTCATGGCGCACTTGCCCGGTTGAATACCCAGCAAGTATACCTCAGCCTTTGTCTCCGCCTTCAGAAAATCGAAAAATAATGCCAGGGACGCGTTATGCGTAGATAAGCCGTATAAGGGAATATCCTTCTTCCTCAGCAACTTCATGTCCCCTATATTAGCGCCAAGATCAGCGGCGTCTACCATAAGTACCGTGTCGGGCTTAGAGTTTCTGATCGCCTTAATGTGATTTTCAGGCGTAGGCCCTGCGTTCAACACCTCAGCTGAGGTCTTACCCTTCAGATCATCAATAAGCCCGGGACCAAAGCCATCATCCCCCATCATTGTATTGCCGACTCCGACAATAGTGACCCTTCCCCTTAATATATCCTGTAATTCCATCCTAATATCCATAATAAATCAGGGACAGGCACCGATTGAATGGCACCTGTCCCTCTATTGTACCTTCTTCTCCCCTATTTTTCAAGGGTGGTTTTTCTTCGGCACGAAGCGCAGAGTATCTTTATCCTGTCAGACCTGCCAAGCTCTTTCGCGGCCTCGACCAGGTCTTCGGTCACCACACCCAACATCTTTAAATCCGCAAGATAAACTGTGGGGCTTGAATAAGCGAGAGTATCCAGCTTCCTCGCTATCCATCGCAAGTGAGAATACGTACTGATTATATCCGAACAGGATTCGCAAAGAGCCAACTCATTTTCCGACGAATCGCTTACCGCGTGCCTGTCGCTGCGGTCAAGATAAGCGCTTTCAAATTTGGTGGTATGGCTGATCCCGGGCGGATCCTCGTCCTTCGTAGAACACCAGAGAGTACAATTGCCGCAGAAATTACACATATCATAATTGATGACCATCTTGCGTTCAGGAGGATCCTGGCCAATATCATCCTTAACCTCAATAGCTCCGGACGGGCAGACAAACTTACATGCTGTACAGCCTATGCAGTTCTCATCGCTGAATTCCACCATGCCCCTGAATCTCTTATGCGGTATATGCGGCTTAAAGGGATACATGTTTGTATATGGGCCCTTTATGACCGCTTTTATAGCTTCTTTTAGTTCTCTTAGCTTTGGTTTTTTCATCTTTAACCTACTACCTACAACCTACTACCTACAACCTAATTCCCGTCTTCTTCGTATTTATCTATTACGCTGGATTCGCAAAGCTTAACACCTGACTTATGCGCGGCCCTGGCTAAGGCGTGCGCTGCTACAGGCGAAGTAAGCAATAAAAAAATTATACACAATATAGCTTTTATTCCCGCCGCCGTAAAACCGACTATGAGTAACATGCCAAAAAGAATACTGCAAGTCCCCAGCGTGATACATTTTGTCGCGGCCTGAAGCCTGTTATAAACATCCGGCAGTCTCAACAGCCCCAGGCAGCCAAAGACATCAAAGGCCAGGCCTATGCTTATAAATATAAATCCGATTATGTGAATCACATTAATCATCAAAGTCTTTCCCCTCCAGATACTTTGCCAAAGCCAGTGTACTTATAAAACTTTGCAATGCCCATGCTATACCTATATCGATATACCACTGCCTGCCCGTAGAAATACTTAAAACAGCGCAAAAGCCTATGACAAGTATGCCGAACATGTCTAGCGATACGATTCTGTCGGCCGGCGTAGGCCCCTTTACTATCCTAAAGAGGCATAAGACCGCGCACAAGATGAGCACAAACAGGGCCCTTTTAACAAAATTGAGATACACCAGCCCCGGGAAGATGTAGATATCCGGCGTAAAAAATAAGATTACGATAAATAAAGCCGCCAGTATGATCAGGCCTATAATATAGCTAAGTGTCTTATTCATTCAAAAATCCTTGTCAATATCCGCTCAAACCGATAGGCTATCCTCTCGGTTGCCCCTTTTACATCCTTATCCTTGACATCTATCCAATGGACGTATATATAACCTTTTTCCCGGTCAATATCTACGCTTAAGGTCCCGGGCGTAAGTGTTATCGAATTGGCAAGAAATGTCAGGCCTGTATCAGATTTGAGCGATGTCTTGACCTTCACTATTCCGGGTTTTATCGGAAGACTCGGATGAGCTACCCTGTAGGCAACATCGATATTCGCCTTAAGCATCTCCCAGATGAAAATCGGAATATAATAGAGGAACCAGAGATACCTCTCGACGTGTTTAAATAGATGCGGCCTTTGCACAAACATATCACCAGTCAGATATGCTACTAACGCCGCCACAAAAACACCCACAACAAGATGCTGCCAATCCGGTATCCAGTTAAGCAGCGCCCATACGACAAACGCCAGAACAAAAAGAATCATCCTGCTTTTCATAATCCTAGGCCCCCGAAGACCGTTGCCGCATAATCCTTGCCCGCCATCAACGCGTCTGTAGCCGCCTTAAGAAAATTCTGGGAAAAGCGCGGCGCTATAAGTAAACCGCCAAAGATACATATGATCGCAAGGATAATAACCGGGACCTTCATAAAAACCGGGGGTTCCTTTATATCATCCCATTTTTTAGTCACTTTCCCGTCGCTTGCGGTTAAAGCGCCGGAAGGTGATCCGAAGAAGACATTCTTTTGTACGGTCGCGAAATACGCAAGCGTTACCACGCTGACCAGGGCGGCCAGAAAGGCATACCCTATATATCCCGCCTGCACGGCCGCGAATATTATTATCAATTTACTGAAAAATCCGTTAAACGGCGGAACGCCGGCTATAGACATCGAAGCGATGAACGAGGTCCTGCCTGTAACAGGCATCTTTTCTTTCAGGCCTCCCATAAGCCGCATATCCCGCGTGCCTGTCGCATATTCCAGCGCGCCGGAGTTAAGAAACAGTAGTGACTTAAATACCGAATGGTTGAATAGATGAAAAAGCGCGCCGAGGATAGCCAGAGGCGTACCTATAGCCAAGCCCAATATGATGTAACCTATCTGGCTTATAGAGCTATAAGCCAGCAGGCGTTTAAAGTCCCACTGCCCACTCGCCAATAGCGCCCCTACGACCATGGATAAGGCGCCGAATATTAAAAGCACTTCCGTGAATTTAGCGCCCATTCCGAATACGTTATAAAAGATCCTTGCTATTGTGTAAATGCCGAGGCTCTTTATGAGTACACCCGAAAGCATAGCGGAAATCGGCGCCGGTGCCGACGGGTGCGCGTCCGGCAGCCAGGCGTGAAACGGGACAATGGCCGCTTTCAATCCAAACCCCATCAAAAAGAGGACGCCGGTAAACAGCGTAATATTGCCCGCTCCTTTTTGCGTTAAAACAGCGGCCATGTCCGCCATATTGAGTGTAGACGTATAACTATACATAAACACTATTCCGAGAAGCACAAAAAGCGAACCCACCGTGCTCATTATCAAATATTTGAAAGAAGCTTCAAGCTCTTCCTCTTCAGTTCCGAATGCCACGAGGGCGTAACTTGCGACCGACGCGATTTCCATGAATACAAAAAGGTTGAACATGTCGCCTGTTACGATGACCCCGTTCATACCCGCAAGCATCAAAAGGAAAAGCGTGTAAAACGTCCATTTTGAGGTGAACTTCTCCATATAGTTAACCGAGTAGACCGTTACCAGAAAGGCTACAAGGTTGACGGTCACGAGCATAAAACTCGTAAATCCGTCCATTACCATTGTTATGCCTATGGGTGGCACCCAGGCACCGACTTTATATACTAAGACGCCGCATTTACTCACAAAGGATATCGAAAGAAGAGAAGCGATCAGCAGGCACGCTGTTGAGAGATTGCCCAACATGTCCGGCACCCCTTTTACCTTCTTCCCGATAAGGGAAGTCAGGAACGCGCCTGCGAGCGGTATTATCACGAATATAGGGATTATATTATGCATTCTATCCGTGCAACTTTCTTATTTTTGTAATATCGAACGTCCCGTATTTATCGTAAATCCTGATAGCTATAGCGACCATCATGGCCGTGACCGCCAATCCGATAACGATCGCGGTAAGGACCAGGGCCTGAGGAAGCGGATCCACCATATTGAATATGTTTTCACTCGGCGTGAATATAGGCGAACGGCCTTCGGCGCGGTAACCCACAAGCGCAAAAAACAGATGGACGGCATACTCAGCGATTATGATACCGATAATGATCTTGATGAGATTCCTCTTCCTTAATATACAAAAGATGCCGATCGAGAAAAGGACCAGGCATAAAAAATAGAGAAGCATAAACTAATTTCCTTTCTTACCGTCCACTGTAAACTTCAGCATTACCAGTATGACAAATATACTGAATAATCCGGCGCCCACTTTTAAACTGATCGCTATGTTGCAAAGCGGGATTATTCCGGCGCTGAATAACTTAAAAGGCTCGCCTTTATCAGCAAAGAAGTTCAAGAAGAAAGACCCGCCCGTGAAACCGATGACCGCTATTAATAAGAAAAGCAAGGCGCCTAAACTTTCAAAAAAAGACGCCGCCCGCATAGACAGCTTCTTCAATGCCACATCTTTGCCGAACGCCAGCATTATATGTATAAACGAAAGCGCCACAATAACTCCGCCGGCAAAACCGCCGCCGGGCGAGACGTGGCCATGAGACAGTATATATATACCGTATAGCAGGATCAGGCCGACCGTGAGGCGTGTTATGGTCTTTACGATAATGGTCATGCCTTTATTAGGATCCGGGACAGCGGCTTCTTTTTTATTATTCATCTTCCTCTACTTCCTCCCCCACCTTCTTGCGGCCGACTCTCCTCATAATAGCGATAACGCCTATTACCGCCGTAAAAAGTATCGTTGCCTCACCCAGCGTATCATATGCCCTGAAGTCCAATATGACAGCCGCTACCAGATTAGACGCTCCCGTTTTTGACAATCCCGTTTCAAGGTAGATATTAGCGACCTTCATGATAGGCTGCCCGAAAACAGGAAGATCCTTTAAGCAGTAATATCCGATCCCTAAAAAAGTAACCGTGAATACGGCTACTACGAGTGTATTAAAAAACCACCTGCCGGAGGTAGAAAACGGCAGGTCTTTTTTGAGCGTCGCCCTTATTAATATTATCAAGCATAATATTTCGACGACCAGCTGCGTTATCGCGAGATCGGGCGCCTTCAATACTAAAAACGCTATGGAGAGAGCCAGGCCGACGGCGCCCACAGCTATAACAGCCGAAATAAGGTCTTGCATCTGAACGGCCGCTATTGCGCCTATGATCATGATTATCAAAAGAATATACAGGATCATCCCATGCACCTCAACATAAATATGAATAAGACCAGCATCCCTATGAGACACCAGGTAATATACGTAGACAAAACACCGTTATGGAGATATTGTAACACCCGCGTAACGCTAAAGATAAATCTACGGCAAAGCTGATAGATGTCGAAAAGCCCTTCCCCTGCCATCCCATATATTTTTCCGAATATGGGGATATCCGCGATCGTATTATAGAATTCCGTCCCCGTCGGCCTTTCTTCAACCGGCAACACCTCTCCGCCGATAAAAGGTTCGGCTGTCCTCGCGGTCTTTATAGTTCCCAGTAAATATATAGCGGCTCCCACAGCCAATCCGGCAATAATAAATATGGTCGCCGATCCGGGCTGCCATAATCCGGCATAAGAAATATCTCCGAAGACAGCGGGTATTATAAAATATTTCAGCGGTATACCAAAAGCGAATACCCCGAATACTATACAAAGAACGGCAAGTATTCCCATCGGTACCCACATCGATGCCGGGACTTCCTTGACCTGCCTGTCACTACCCGCGCCTTGCTGTCCCAAAAACACGGCATGCAGCAATTTCATGAAGCTCGCGAGAGTCAGCGCGCTTCCGAACATAGCGGTGGCAAGCCATATGATCCAGAGCCTGCCGCCGTCTTTACCCAGGTCTATTATACTCTGATATATCATCCATTTTGAGACGAAACCGTTAAAAGGAGGTATGCCCGATATCGCGAGCGAACTTATCAGGCAGCATAAAAATGTGATCGGCATAAAGTGCGCGATTCCGCCAAGCTTGTCAAGCTGTGTCGTACCTGTTTTTTTCTCAACGGCACCGGCTGATAAAAATAACGCGTTTTTGTAAATAGCGTTGTTCAGCATATGAAATAACCCGCCGGCAATACCGATCGGATTAGCCGTTCCGATCCCTACCACCATATAGCCTACCTGACTTACCGCGTGATATGACAAGAGACGCTTCATATCATGCTGAACAAGGGCCATCATAACACCCGCGATAATAGTGAAAGACCCGGTTATCAATAATAACAGGCTCAATCCGCTATTCGGCACTACCACGAATATCCCACAAACAATTCTTGCCAGAAAATATATACCTAAAAGTTTATCCAGGCTCGCCGGCAAAAATGCCATCACGGGAACCGGCGCGGCCTTTGCCGAATCAGGGATCCATGTGTGCAGAGGCATGACGCCTCCCTTAGCGAACGCGCCGACTAAGAGACAAACGAAAGCAATGACCATAGAACCATTGTTAAGCAATAAGGCGTATTCATCCATTCTAAACGACCCGGTGGCCCTCCACAGGATCGCGACCCCGACCAGCATAATGGCATCGGAACCGCCTACTATTATGAATGTCTTTTTTGCCGCATCCTTAGCCCCATCTCCCCCGATCCCTATCAATAGATACAGGGTTATCCCCAGGAATCCCCAGAATACCATAAAGAGGAGGATGTTATTTGCCAGGACTGCCCCTATAGAACCGGCTATAGTCGCGAGAATATAGGCATAATAATTTCCTATATTTATTCTATCCTTCATGAAACCGGCAGAATAAAGGATCGCCAGAACGCCGAAAAAGGCTATAAAGATAAGAACAAATGCCGAGAGGCTATCTACCCTTAACAGGCCTGGGATCCCGTAGATACTCCATATGACAGGATTCATCCTGAAGATCTCTATGGAGCCGAATAGTACGAAAGCAGAAACTACCAGGGCAAAGACAGGTTTGATTTTTCGCGGTAGAAACGCGCAGATCACGCTCGCCATGAAGGTGACTGATATAAGAGTCACAGGGTTATTCAATTTTCCGTCCCATTTTTTTAGTCAATTCACTATCCGAAAAACCCATGGATTTGCCCAGATCCCACGTCTTATGCTGCGAGAGATGGATCAGCCTCTCGGCTCCGCATACAATATTGTTTTTCTTATGATCGATCGCCGTTAACCTCTCCGTGCAGCAATAGCACGGATCGATCGCCGCCAATATTATGGTAGCGTCCGAGATGGTCTCGCCCACGACCGTTTTTTTAAAGCTCGGGAAATTCATGAACGTAGGGGCGCGCACTTTATGCCTGACCGGACGGTTTGTCCCGTCGCTTCTCACTATATGTATGACCTCGCCCCTCGGCGCTTCATGATGTCCTATGCCGTCACCCGGGGATATATGCTTCGGCTTACAATCAATGGGGCCGGCGGGCAGTTTATCAAAACACTGATTTAAGATCTTAATGGACTCGAACATCTCAAGGATCCTTATCACGGCCTTAGCAAACACATCACCTTCATACTGCAGGATCACTTTCCAGTCGACCCTGTCGTAAGCGGCATATGGCTCATCTCGCCTTACATCTATATCATATCCGGAAGCCCTCGCTGTCGGCCCGAGAACGCTATAATCGACCGCGTCCTCATGCTTCAGCACTCCCACTCCCTTTAGCCGCGCCGCTAAAACCGGATCATCCAGCACCGCGCCCTTGAACATCTCCACAGCGGGCAGGAGTTCGTCATTTATGACTTTTTTGTAATACGGTATCTCGCTATTATCTATATCCCTTCTTACTCCGCCGGGCTTCATCATAGCATAGTTATTTCTATTGCCTGAAATAGCTTCAAGCACGTCCAGAATAGGCTCTCTATAGCGCCATGCCCACATGAATACCGTATTGTATCCAAGGAAATGGCCGGCCAGTCCGAGCCACAGCATATGCGAATGCAGTCTTTCAAGTTCGCCTGTTATTGTCCGGATATAAAGCGCTCTTTCCGGGACTTCCATCTCATCGATATCCTCAACGGCGTTTACGAACGCGATAGGATGGCTTGTCGAGCAAATACCGCAGATCCTCTCGACCAGGTAAGCTGACTGGTCAAAACTTTTGGATTCGGAGAGCTTCTCGATGCCTCTGTGATTCCAGCCGATCCTGACATCTATATCGACGACCCTCTCACCGTCTACGACGAGCTTATAAAATTCCGGCTCTTCCTGCAGCGGATGATACGGGCCGATGGGTATGGTGACTTTGTGGCTCATTTGTCCTTACTCCTATAACGTCATTGCGAGGAGCCTTGCCGCCAAAGGCGGCAGGGCGACGAAGCAATCTCAATCTGGGATTGCTTCGGCACTTCGTGCCTCGCAACAAGTTCGACCATACAACTTATGTTCACTTTCGTTCCATAAGTTGTGGTCTCACTTGCTTTGTGGCTCATCGGCTCGACTCCTTCTGAGAATTCAAACTAAACTCTTTTCGCATCGGGTATTTATCCTTCGGCCAATCATCAGGCAGGAGAAGCGGCTTCATGTCAGGATGGCCCTTAAATTCGACCCCGAAAAGCTCATGCATCTCCCTCTCTATCCATCCCACGGCATTCGCTACCGGCACCAGAGACTCGACCGCGCAATCATCCTTCGGCGCGTATATCCTCAATGTGATGATCAGTCCGAGCCTATCCACATTAAAGTGATACATGATCTCTATATTTTCCGGATGGTCCACCGCGGTCGCGGTATTAAACCTCGCCTCAAGGTCTTTGAACACATAACTCGCGAATTCGACTATATCTTTTCTGTCAAGGTCTATATATACCCGCTTGGATGACTTCTCCTGAAAGCGTTTTATCTTGCCGCCGAATTTTTTCTTAATACTCGCTATAACCGCGCTTCTATCCATTTTGATCACTTGCCTTTCGCCTTGACCAGCTTTACGATGCCGTCTATTATCGCCTCAGGCTTCGGCGGACAGCCCGGTATATAGGCGTCGACCGGGAGGACCTTATCCAGCGGCTCCGCCTCATCTACCATATAGGTATTGCTGAACATGCCCCGCCCTGCCGTGCAGGTCCCCACCGCGATTACGAAGCCGGGTTTCGGCATCTGGTCATACATCTTTTTTACTATCGGCTTGCATTGCTTATTTAGAATCCCCGTGACTAAAAGTACGTCGGCGTGCCTTATAGACCCGACCAGCAATATCCCGAAACGCTCCACATCGTGCCTTGGCGTCAATAGATCCAGTATTTCTATGTCACAGTTGTTGCAGCTTGCCGTAGACAGATGGAACACCCAGAGTGACTTTGTTAATGCCTTGATCTTGACTGACATGATTTACCTTTACTAAAGTCCAAATAACGCTAGCACTACTCCGATCACTGCCAGAACCGTGACGCGGCCCCAGAAGAACCTGAGCGCCTGATCGATCCTCAGGCGGGGATTCGTATTTCTTATCAATACTATCACTACCAGCAAAGCTACATATTTCAATATGCCCCAGAGAAGCGATAGCCCGCTTACGCTGATGCCGCCCATGAAGGCTACTATCAAGAACATGGGCATTGTAAACAATAACATGGCTTTTGTCAATTTAAAGACGGCCAGAGGCCCGCCTGAGTATTCGATTATAGGCCCGCCCATGAGCTCTGTCTCCGCCTCAGAAACATCAAAAGGAACAAGCCCTAATTTAGCCTGCATACATAATATTGCTACTATCAGCGCTATCGAACCAGAAAAACTTCCCACTACTATACCGTTGGCAGCCTGATAATTCAATATTCCGCCTATTGTCAGTATCCCGCCCGATTTTATTATAGGTACGGCAAGGGCTAATATAAAAGGAAGCTCATACGATAATACCAATTTCATCTCACGCGAAGCGCCGAGACTCGCGTAGGAATTGTTTGACGCGAAACCGCCCAATATCAAACTTAATGCCGGAAGGGTCAGAAGATATAAGACGACTATAATATCGCCTATAAAACCGCCTGCCGGATCAAGATTCGATAGCCATAATATCATCGAGACCAATGTTACTCCTGCCAGGCCGATAAGCGGAGCGGTAAAAAAGAGCAATTGTGAAGAACCGGCCGGCATAAGCGTCTCTTTGCCGAGCAGCTTGACTATATCGGCTAACGGTTGATACCACGGCGGGCCTACCCTGTATTGTACGCGCGCAGTGACCTTCCTGTCGATCCAGCTCGCCAGCAGCCCTATCGCGGCTGTGAACAAAAAACCCGGAAATATTAAAAATTGTAATACAGAGACGGCCATCTTCATTTAGACTTAACTCCGTTCCTCTCCCAACGCTCCGCCTTTACCAGTATGTTATCACTAACGGCGTATATCTTCTTAGCTTCGTCTTCTTTAAAATCACCGTACATTAATACGCCTTCCGCGGAGCCCTTTATGCACGCGGGCTCTTCTCCGTCCATAAGTTTATCCAGGCATAGGTCGCAACGAGGCATAAGATACGTCATCATCTCTGTGTAGATCACTCCGAAAGGACAGGCGTGGCTGCAGGATTTACAGCTTGTGCACCTCATATTGTATCTCTCTAATATCTTATCATCCCTTTTCTCAAGGGCCTCGTTCGGACAGGAAGTGACACAGGCCTCAAGTTCGCATTTTCTGCAGACAATAGCGTATGTCGCCAACTCCAGCAAGGACCTGACGCCTTTATTGTCCGAATGATAAAAATAACTGCAGCCGAGATCCTTATCCTTATACTCAGTATATAGATCCAAGTCGATCAGTAATTTTTTCATCTTATTCCCAGATCGTATGATATTCTTTTATCTTATCGTAAGTAAAGACCGGGCCGTCCTTGCAGGCATAGTACGGGCCGATCCTGCAGTGCCCGCATTTTCCTATTCCGCATGACATATTCTTTTCCATCGATAGAAACAGGTCTTTATCTTTATACCCCAGTTCCACCAGCTTAAAAGTGGCGAATTTCATCATGATCGGAGGCCCGCACACTATAGCCGCGCTGTTACTTATGTCTACTCCGATATCTTTTCTTAAGAGCGTTGTGATGAGACCCACATTGCCTTTCCAGTCTTCACCGCTTTTGTCTACGGTTATTTCTATATCCAGATCCTTATTTCCGGCCCACTCCTTCAGCTGATCTTTATAAACAAGGTCCTCGGGAGAACGCGCTCCGTACTTTACCATGATCCTTTTATATTTACCCGCCTCGTCAAGTAAGGCCAGGATAAGGCTTCTAAGAGGAGCAAGCCCTACACCGCCGCCCACTATTAAGACCTCTTTACCTTCGAAATCCTTCAGAGGATATCCCGTCCCGTAGGGCCCTCTTACGCCTACGACCGCGCCTTTCCCTATTTCATGCAGCCGCGATGTCACTCGCCCCACGCTCATTATCGTTATTTCCATGCTATCTTCGATCTTCGGATTAGATGAGGGCGTAAATGGCGCCTCTCCCACGCCGGGCACAGTCAATTCTACAAATTGCCCCGTCTTAAAAGAGACGGGCTTTTCCGGCTTGACCGCGAATGTCTTGATAGTAGGCGTCTCTTCGATGATATCTGTTATTTCAGCTTTTACAGGACAATACGGATTTTCTACCATTATGCCTTAGCTTTCTTCTTTTCCGCTACCAGATCCTTCAAGACCCTTCGTATATCGATCTTAGCGGGACAACCGGAAATACATCTGCCGCAACCGGTACACGCGTACAGCCCGTTGACCTCGGGAAAATAGTCGAACTTCTTTTCGAACCGGTTTCTCAGCCTCTCCCAGAGATGCTGTCTGGGATTTGCGTTGCCTGCGACACGGGCAAACCGCTTATACATACATGAATCCCAGATCTTATAACGCGTTTCTCCGCCAGCCTTTTTCTGAATATCCGCGAGATAAAAACAATGACAGGTAGGGCAAGCCACGTTACAACCGCCGCATTCCACGCAATTCTCTGCCTCTCGCTCCCAGATCTCCGATTCCAGGCTTTTCTTAATAACATCTTTATATTCCGTCTGGCGCGGTATTTCAGACTTTTTAATGCCTTCCTCTACCTGAGCGCCGGATATACTTCTTATGTGGTCTCTTTCTTCTATATGTTTTTCGCCGGAGTCAGCAAGGATATCACTATTTTCATTCAGCAGTTTTTTCCCCTTCCAGGTAACGGACTCCAGTAAATATCCGTCACGTAATTCAGAGATCAGAACATCATGGTTCTTTTGAGGAAAATGCTCATGGCCTAAAGCGTGGCAGAAGCACGTATCTATGGCATGAGTGCAATCCGCGGCGATGATCAGGTTCTGCTCGCGTTTACTGACATAAAATGGGTCTTTAAAGTCCCCTTCCGAAAATACGCTATCTAAAATATTTAAGCCGGCGAGATCGCAGTTCTTCACGCCCAATACACACAATGGCTTTCCTCCGGCTTTAGGATCAGCCGGCCTGCCTAAGCCGTCAATCACCCGTTCGCGGGCGAAAAAGAAAAAATTCTTAAGGGGTTCGAACGGCCTCACACCGCCTATCAGGGGATCTTTAAGGCCATCCGAATATTTGACAATATGAGGACTGGCGCCTTTACCCTTACGAAGGTAATAAAGGGAGTATTCTTTAGAAATGCCGTAAGCGAACATTTCCAGGTTTTCTCTTTTTAGAAACACTTGCTCCACTTTGATTCAGCCTTTCGCGGAAGTCAGGATAAATGAGAAATTCTCAAGCTCGTTTGACAGATCTATGTTCCTTACCGTTACTCCTTCGTCCACTTTCAAGATCACAGGCGAGAAATTCAGGATGCATATTATTCCATACCGGGTGACCTCCTCCGCTACATCTTGAGCGCTGTCAACCGGAACGGTTATTATAGCGATTTTGATCGACCTGTCCTTCTCGATGTCATTTATCTGTCTTACATCTTTTACAGTGACTTCTCCATAACACTTGCCGATCTTCTTCTGATCGATGTCAAAGGCTTCCTTTATTATAAAACCCTGGTTTTTAAAACCAGGGTATCTGAGTAATGCCGAACCTATATTCCCGGCACCGATCAAAACTATATGCCATATATTGTCTTTTCCAAGCAGATCCCTGAGAATATTCTTTAACTTGAGGATCTCGTAGCCCGATCCTGATGTCCCGAACTGGCCGAAGTAAGAAAGATCTTTTCTCACCTGCGCGTCAGTAAGTCCGGTCAACTCACCTAGTTCCACGGAAGAGACCTTGTCTCCTCCCTCGTCTTCCAGGCGGCTTATCTCTCTTAGATATAGCGACAATCTTGACGCCACGCTTTTCGGTATTTTCTTTTTCTCTTGCATCGAGAGATTTGTGATTTTTTTCACGAAGTAGGTTAAAAAAAAATTGTTTTGGTTATATCTCTTTCTTTGAGATGATTCTATCAAAAAATATGACTTTGTCAAGAAAAAAATTAAAACTTTACCAGCATGGCGCGCGGCGGACAGGTCTTCACGCACAGTTCACAAGCTATGCACTTATTAGAATCGAAGTTCACCTTCATGGTGTCTTTTTCCAGGCTAAGCGCTCCGGTCGGGCATATTGTTATACAGGCTGTGCAATGCGTACATTTATTGTCATCGCGCGAGATATCCTTACTCAAAGCCTGTATTGTAACGCCTAATTCGTTAAGGTATTTCACGCCGTTATCATAGTCTTCCTTCTTGCCGCTAAGCTCCAGGACCAAAAGCCCTTCTTCTTCAGGAGTAACTCTTGCCTGAAGGATGTTAAACATAAGATTAAAATCTTTCACTAATTTAAAAACCACAGGCTTATCAAGTAGATTATGCGGAAACGTAAGGACTATTCTTTTGGATATCATGTATACCTCCTGAGATTACAGTAACTCAACCTCTCCCCAACTCGCCAATTTGCTTCCGATTATGACCAGCGCGCCTGTCACACCTTCTATCGATCTTGCGTAATCTATAGCTGCTTGCAGGTCATCGGCGTTTTTAACCAGGTTTCCGGCCTGAGTCGCCACACAATCGGCAAGCACGGCATCACGCGCTATTATGGTGGCCGCATCCGCCTTTCCGAAACTCTTAGAATGCCCCACTGTTCCGCTGGAGGTGCAAATGCCAAGCGGCACCCCGGATGGAGCTATCTTAAGATTTATTTTGCCTGAAAGCGGGGAATCGCCGGCGTATATACTAAGCCTGCGCTCGGTATCAGATTTAATAAATATATCTCCCCCGTTTTCTATTAAGACCTGCGAACATTGATCCAGAAGATCCATTCCGGTATATTGGGCTATTGCGCCGGCCACCCCAGCCATAGGGCCGACACCGGCAATAGCGGATTTATCTATCATATCCCTGACTATTTCCGGAGCGCTGCCATCGGCTTCTATCGGCTTCAGAGAATCCTTAAAAAATCTATTCGCCTCGATATAGTCAAGTATCTGCTTCCGATACTCATAAACAGCCTTTTCCGCTTCATTTTTTAGCGGTTTATCGCAGAGCATCGAAAGATCGGTCTCGAAAACCTTGACCTCGAAACTTATCAGATCTTCGCTTTTTACCCAGTTTCTGTAGAATCTATGTTGATGCATTTTATTGTTTATTATTCGTTAATCGTCTATCGTTAATCGCGTTTCGTTCGATTACCTTTGTTCGGTTCTCGGTTTTCGGTTTACGGTTTTCGGGAAAAGAATCCGAGAACCGAACACCGAGAACCGTAAACCGCACATATAATAAACGAGTACCCAAAGGCCGTACTACCAACTAAATCAACAAATCCTTGGAAGCGCTTCCTTGGAGAGCATATCGGCAATCCTCTCACCGCCTACCCTCGTTCTTACGATCACCCTTCCCGCGTAGTCGCTTGTTACCTCGCCGATGATCCTCGCCCGCCTTCCCAATCTGTGCGACCTCATCGCCGCTACGGCCCTACCGGCCTCCTTCTCAGGCAGGATCATCACCACCTTGCCCTCGTTACCTATATATAAAGGATCCAGCCCCAATAATTCACAGGCGGCCTTGGTCGATTCGTTAAGCGGGATATTCTCCTCAAAGAGCCTTATGCCAAACGGCATACCCGAGGCGATCTCATTCATCGTAGTCGCCAGGCCACCGCGCGTCGGGTCACGCATGAATTTTACATTACTACATTTTTTCAGTACCGTCAAGATTAATCGATGAAGCGAGGCACAATCGCTTTTTACTCCGCCTTTAAAACCCAATTCCTCGCGGGCAAGCAAAACAGATATTCCGTGGTCCGCTATGGTCCCGTTTATCACTATCTTATCCCCCGCCTTGATCCTGTCCGTAGAAATAGGTTTCTTGTACCTGACTATCCCTATACCGCTTGTATTTATGAATATCTTGTCGGCGTTTCCCCTCTCAACCACTTTAGTATCACCGGTTATTATTAGAACTCCGGCCGCTTTTGCCTCTTTAGCCATTGAATCTATTATCCTTGAAAGCAATGCCTTATCCAGCCCTTCCTCGATAATAAGTGAGCACGATATGTAAAGCGGGACGGCGCCCGATACCGCAAGGTCGTTCACTGTGCCGCAGACGGATAACTTTCCTATATCACCACCCTCAAAGATAACCGGATCTACCACGAAGGAATCAGTGGTAAACGCCAAACGCCCGGCCTTTTTCAATTCAAAGACAGCGGCATCGGACAGGTTCCTCAAAATAGTGTTTCCGTATTTTTTTAATATGACATTTTTAATGAGGTCATGCGTTAGTTTACCGCCGCTTCCGTGCGCAAGCAGTATTTTCGACATTGCCAGATCCCTTCTTTTTACCTGCCGGCCCCGTACTTGTAATGTATGCTGCAGCTGCCCTCGCTCGAGACCATACAAGGCCCTTTGGGGCCTTCCGGAGTGCACGCCTTGGCAAAGTGCCTGCATTCCTCAGGCGAATTCTTGCCTTTTAGTATTTCCGCGCAAAGACAGTATCTTTGGCCTGTTGCCCGGCTCACCCTTTTTATCCTAAAGTGCCTTTCCGCGTCAAGATCCCCGAATTCACGCCTGAGCTTCAGGCCGCTCCGGGGAATAGTGCCCAGCCCTCTCCAGTCAGCGTCAGAAACAGTAAATACCTTATCAAGTATGCGCTGGGCCCGCGTATTCCCTCTTTTTTTTACAACCCTGTTATACTGGATCTCTATCCTGGCCTCATCGGCCTTTAACTGACGTATCAGCATTAACACACCCTGCATCATGTCCAGGGGTTCAAACCCGGATATAACACCCGGTATCCGCGCCTTCCTTAGAAAGCCGTACGCATCCGCCCCGATGATCGTGCTGACATGAGCGGGTAACATAAAACCGTCTATCCTGGCGTCTTTATCTTTCAACAGGGCCTTCATCGCGGGAGGTATAAGTTTATGCGCGGAATATATAAAAAAATTCTTTATTTTTTTATTTTTCGCTTCCAGCGCCGCTAAGGCAACAGTGGGAGACGTAGTCTCAAAACCTACCGCCAAAAATATGACTTTTTTTGACGGGTTTTGTACGGCGATATTCAACGCATCAAGAGTGGAATAAACTATTCTTATATCGCGCCCCTCAGACCGTTCTTCATATAAAGAAGATGATCCGCCCGGTACCTTTAACATATCGCCGAAAGTGACGATTATAACATCCTTGGATCTCGCGAGTAATATAGCGTTGTCTATGTAAGGGGTATCCGTGACGCAGACCGGGCAGCCGGGCCCCGATATAAGGCGGACGTTTTCCGGCAGCAGGCTCTTCAGGCCAAACCTGAAGAACGTATTTGTATGAGTTCCGCAGACCTCCATGAACTTATAGCTTCGCTCTTCTCTACCGGCAAAATCCTTTATTTTGCGGGATAGCCTCCCGGCCAGCTTAAGATCCCTGTATTCATCCACATATCTCACAGGCTTATCTCCTTAATAATATCGAGGGTCTCTTTGGCGCGTTTCTCATCCACTTTCTCGATGGCAAAACCGGCGTGTACTATCACATAGTCCCCTACGCGGATATCCTTAAGCAGGCCTATACCTATCTGCCGGGCCGTCTTATCGGATCTGACCTCTGCCTTATCCCCTTTTTTACTTACGACCTTCATCGGAATACCCAGACACATCTTTTATTCTCCCTTTGAGGCGGCAATAACAGCCTGGCCGATCGGCAGGCCGCTGTCAGCGCATGATGTCTTAGAATGTGTGTATACGGAAAAATGAGCTCTCTCAAGCCTCACTCTGGCTTCATACGATAATATCTTATTCTGAAATACCCC
Source organism: Candidatus Omnitrophota bacterium (assembly GCA_016783745.1). Classification (GTDB taxonomy): domain Bacteria; phylum Omnitrophota; class Gorgyraeia; order JAHIPI01; family JAHIPI01; genus BS750m-G14. The sequence goes on from JADHVZ010000005.1 coordinate 50,751, forward strand.
GCCGCTAAGCACAACATATTTCAGCTTCGTCTTATCGCGCAATTTCAACGCGGTGTCTTTTATGGCTTCAGCGACTGTATTGTGAAATTTACGGGAAATCAAGCCCGGACGCTTTTTATTATTAAGATCGGATATTATCATTTTTATCATCGGTGAAAAATCTAATATATGCTCCTTACCGCGCTTTTCTATCTTAAAGCCGTATATTCCCCCAACGGCGCTTACAGCTATTTTTTCAAGTTCAATAGCGGCTTCGCCTTCAAATGATATGCGGTCTCTTATGCCGATCAGCGATGATACCGCGTCAAAAAGCCTGCCGGCGCTTGACGTAAGCGGTGAATTAAGCCCCTTATCTATGATCTTGAGAAGAAGGGAACGCCTTGCCTTTCCCATCCTTCTTAAAACACCGGAGCTCAGATTGCCGATGCCTCTGCCGTATGCCTTGTAAATATATGAAAGCGCCATTCTCATCGGCTCAAGCACAGCCTTATCGCCTCCGGGCATGGGCACATAGGCCAGATGGGCCTTCCGCTCGAATCCGCCGTAATCAGCTATCATAAACTCCCCGCCCCATATGTTTCCGTCTAAGCCGTATCCCGTACCGTCAAATGCCACTCCTATGACCTTATTTTGTAGCCCGTTCTCCGCCATGCAGGCCGCTATATGGGCATGGTGGTGCTGGACACCCGCAAGGCCTTTGCTTTTTCTTTTTATTTTTTCGAATATCTCCCCGGCATATTTTGTCGACATATATTCCGGGTGAAGGTCATGCGCTATTATACCGCGCTCAAAGCTTTTCTTCTTCGATAAAATCGCCTTTTTATAACTATCGAATTCCGCGGGGTCTTTCAAGTCGCTAAAAATTCGGCTTACGGAAACGCGGTCACCGGACAGTACGGCGAAACCGCTCTTTGACTCGGATCCCACCGCTAATACCGGCGAGCTGAAGGAAAGTGGAAGCTTGATATCCCTGTTTGATCTATCCATAATATGAAAAATAAATTTACCCCGCTAAGGGCGGGGTAAATGTGTAGTTTAAGACGTTTCCGGACGTCCTTATTGCTAAAATATAAATACCGCTACGGCGATCACGGTGGAATAGTCGCCGCTGGCGCTTATAACTGTGGATTGTGTGATATTAGTGGCCCTGACCACCTTATCCGTACCTATCATATACTCTTCTTTATTCTCGTCCCAACTCTTATCTTCGTCGAACTCTATACCGAGAGTAGACGCTAACATAGCCGCGGCTAAATCCTCAGAATATTCGCCCGCCGTCTTTTCAGTCTCCCCGAAAGCGTGGTGTTCGCTGAGATATCCGTGCGCATTTGTATCCGCCGGTATTGCCGCTCCGATAGAAGCGGCGATAAGCCTGTGCGGTTCGTCGCTGGAACATCTTGCCATTACGCAAAATGTAAGCATGCCCGGTATCAATTCCTTAAGTCCCTCATTTCTGGATATAGTCTGGCAGCCGGGCGGCAATATACTTGAGACCTGCACTAGATTGCACTTTTCAATCCCGGCATCGCGCAGGGCAAGCTCGAACGAACGAAGCTCATATTTATGAGATCCTACACCCTTTGTAAAAAACAGTTTTCGCGGAACAAGCAGCTTGTTCCTGGGAATATTCAACATATGACGCTGCCTTTCGATACTGGCCTATTTTTTCTTTTTTCCGAAAAATACATAGCTAAGTAATCTATATATAAGTTTGCTGGCAAGAAAATCAGGTGTGATGTTTCCGCTCAGGGGCGAAAGTTCAACGACGTCAAAACCCACGATCTCCTTATTTTGAGCGACGAGCTTTAATATATCAAGGATAAGATACCAGCCCAGTCCGCCCGGCTCCGGAGTGCCGACGGCCGGCATAATAGATATATCAAGGACATCCAGGTCAATAGATATATAGACCTTATCCTTAAGGCTTTCCAGCGCTTTCCTGTCCCACAACGTGTCATTTAATATATCATAGGCGCTCACGATCCTGGCGATATTATTCTGCGAGGACAGGAATTCTTTGCCTTCCCTGGAAATGCTTCTCATCCCCAGCTGCACTAAAGGCGCGATCTCCTGCATACGCCTGCCTACACATGCATGGCTATTTTTTGAACCTTCATATTCATCCCGCAAGTCATGATGGGCATCCATGTGTAATACGGATATATCTCCCGCTATATCTTTGGCCGCCTTCACCGCGCCGATACTTGCGGTGTGTTCACCGCCTATTAAAACAGGGAATTTTCCCGCGGAAAGTATGTTCCTCTGTACATTGTACACTGTCTTTATCACCGCCTCGGGCGATAAGCCATCCACATCGAGCGGAGACATAGTGTGGATACCGACCTTAAAAGTCTCGACACCAAGCTCCTCGTCAAATAATTCCATATACCTTGAGGCTTCAAAAATGGCGCAGGGGCCGTTTTTCGTGCCTTTTTTATATGTCACCGTACCTTCGTAAGGGACAGGTACTATGATGACCCTGGCCTTATCATAATCGACATAAGAAATATCTGCGCCGCCGTATCTTACGGAATTAACCATCCCTTAACGTATTATCCTTTCCTTCGCAAGCTGCGAAAAATCAACGCAGCGGGTTATCACACTCTCTGCTTCTTCTCCGCTCAACGTCCCGCATCCGCAACTTGGCGTTATGAGGGAAGAATTTATTATCTTTTTCCTGTCTATGCCTTTCTGCGCCAGGATCCCGATATAGGACTCAAGCCTCTCTAATATATTTCCGATATCTTCTTTCAGGCTCTCAGGCGCGGTAGGAACCATTCCCCAGGCTATTATACCACCCCTTTCAAAAAATTTAGCAATACTTTCACTGTTTTCCGCAAATGACCTGCCGTAGTTATAGGCATCAAAGCTGATCAGATCGATATCAGTAGATAGCGCAAAATCCCAGTCCGCATCGGCGCAACAGTGTAAACCGGCAAAACACGCCTCGGTGTGGATAGCGGACACCACTGTGTTAATATGTGAGGCGAGGTCTTCCTTCTTTATCTTAGATCTTGAGCCGGCCTGCTTAAAAAATACCAGCGACGGCTCATCAATAAATATGATGACATCCTGGAATATCTCCTTAAGCCTCGCGGCCTGCCACCTGGCTTTTAACGCTAATGTCTTGATCGCGGCGCCGCAGAGCTCTTTATCGAAATAAAGCGGTATACCGTTAGAGTCGGTCACGCTAAAGGCAAAGCTGACCGGCCCGGTCACCTGCCCTTTGAGGTAATCCAGCATCGTTTTATCGAGGTTTTTGAGCCTGTACATATATTCGTAGAAACCGGCCGCATGATCTTCGCTGAAAGAAAAATATTCCAAGTCACCCGATTCATAATGCTCATTCAGTTCATCGATCTCCTTCCTGATATCGCGGTTTCTATTTACAGAGACCTTTTTCGCGCTCGCATCCGCCTCGATGCCCGGCATCCTCTCTACAAACTGAGCCATCATATCCTCAAGAAATGATTTATTGACCAGCTGAGGCCAGAATGGTATTCTTTTAAACTTTGAAAAAATTAAGTCACATGCCTCCCTTTCGCTATTGTAAGGGATGCTGCCTATTCCGGTCGCCTCAAAATGATTTTTTAATTTCATATCAGGTCCTGCCTTATATCCTTTTTAATCTCTCTATCCTTTTTCCCACCGGCGGATGCGTACTGAAAAGGCTTGCTATAAAATCACCCCTCAAAGGGTTAACGATAAAAAGATGGGCTGTTTGAGGGTTCGCATTCATCCTGTAATGAGCCGAGGCCTTGTGTAATTTATGCAAAGCGCTTGCCAGTCCCGCGCCTGAACCGGCAAAATGCGCCCCTCCGTTATCCGCTCCGTACTCGCGGGAGCGGGAGATAGCAAGCTGTATCACTATTGCCGCAAGAGGCGCAAAAATAGCTACCGCTAAAAGGCCTATTATGCCGCCCCTATTGCGGTCTCTTCCGCCGAAACCTCCGAATATAGCCGCCCAACGCGCCATATACGCGATCATCATAACAGCGCTTGCCAGCGCCGCCGCAACAGTCATTATCAAAGTATCTCTGTTTTTGATATGGGACATCTCGTGCGCTATTACGCCTTTTAATTCCTCTCTGTCCAAAAGATCAAGTATCCCCCGCGTAACGCATACTACGCCATGTTCGGGGCTCCTCCCCGTAGCAAATGCGTTCGGGGCATCACTTGGAGCTATATAGACTTTGGGCACGGGCATGCCGGCTTTCGAGGCTATCTCTTTAACGATACCATAGACCTGTGGAAATTGGCCCTCCGGTAATTCCTGCGCTCTGTACATACCAAGAACTATCTTGTCGCTGAACCAATAGCTGCCAAAGTTCAGAAGAAGAGCAAAGATAAAAGCTATGGAGGCGCCGCGCGGCCCCCCAAAGACTCCTCCGATCCAGATCAAAAGCGCGGCCAGCAATATCAGCAGTATTACAGTCTTAAAGTAGTTCATATAGATACCTCGTCAAATCTTTTTAATCCTTGTGTTAAAACCGCCTTTATTATTTCTTCTGACTATGATCTCATACATCTTACCTCGGAAAAGGCGCCGTACCTTAAAACCACGCCAATTATCCGGGATGCATGGATCTACGGTGAGGCCGTCTTTGCCGGGCCTCACTCCCAATATCCAATCAACGATCACGCGCAACATCCAGGTGGCGGAACCCGTATACCATGTCCATCCTCCACGGCCAAAATTCGCCGAATCAGGCCCGTCAATATTGCCGGGCATGACATAAGGCTCAGCTTTATATAGATCCGGCTTCTCGCTTCTCGAGGGCGGTATCATCTTCCTGTACATGTTATACGCTGTTTTATTTCTTTTCAATATGCACTCCGCCTGGATAGCCCAAGCGGCGGCATGGGAATAAACACCGCCGTTCTCTCTTATGCCCGCGGCATATCTGGTAAGATATCCTATCTCAGGATCCGGCACAGAATATGCCGGATAAAAAAGTAACGGCCCGTATTCCCTGTCAAGGTACTTTTCGGCTGATTTTACGGCGATCTCTCCGCGCCTGCCTTCAGCAGTCTTATTTATGACTGACCAGCTTTGCGCGTTAAAGTATATCTTGCCTTCTTTTGATCTCGAGCTTCCCAGTATCTCGCCATTATCGCTCACTGCCCTGATATACCATTTTCCGTCCCATCCATATTTGTTTATGGCCTTTTTTAGGGCATCCTTTCTTTTTTTGAAGACCGCGCGGCTTCTAAGATCCTTCTTCATCGCGCATATCTCATCGAATCTGTCAAGTATCCCGTAAAGAAAATGTCCCAGCCAGATGCTTTCGCCTTTCCAGTTTACGCCAACGCTGGACATCCCGTCATTCCAGTCTCCCTCTCCTATGAGCGGGAGGCCTCTCTTGGTGAATCTCGAAAGGGCCTTATTGATGGCCCTCAGGCAGTGTTTATAAAGGGATTCGGACGACGCGTCAAGATAGCCGGCGTGTTCATTTAATATCTTACGGTCTCCTGTCTCGTCAAGGTAGTTCAATGTTATATACGGCAGCCACAGAAGGTCGTCAGAAAAACCCGTATCGAGCCCCCATTCCGTAAGGGCATGCCACCAGTGGTAAACAGTGCCGGCTTTATATTGATGCGCGGCATGCAGAAGGATCTGCTTCTTCGTCAGATCAGGATCGAGGTAAAAGAATATCTGGCTGTCCTGCAACTGGTCCCTGAACCCAAAAGCGCCGCTTGACTGATAATAAGCGCAACGCGCCCAGAGCCTTCCGGATATCGCCTGATATTTCAACCACGTGTTCACCATGATGTTCATCGCCTGGTCAGGCGTATCTATTTCCAGGCCTGATAACGTCCTTTCCCAGCGCTCTTTGACCTTCTCCAGCGCGTTATCTATATTTTCGGGTTTTTTATATTTCTCGATGATCCGTCTTGCCTCATTTTTATTTTTTGTCTCGCCAAGGACGAATGAAACGGTCTTCTCCGAATTCGCCGGTATGCTTACCTTCACCTGAAGCGAACATATGGGGTCAGACCAGCGGCCAGTCGTATTAGTCAGCTTATTTTCGACAACAGCCTTAGGCCGCACTATTGAGCCGTAATTACCCAGGAAATTCTCCTTATCGCCCTCATACGCTTCCGGTTTTATCGATGATGAGTGAAAAATATTACACGGCCATTCACTCAAGTGCTTATCATCTATCTTTCTGTTCACCTCACGCCTTTTATCGGCGAACAGGGCGCCCAGAGACTTATCATACCGGGTACCTATAAATGTCTTGTGGTACTCTCTGTGCACCGCATTGGGATTACCAAGACAGAGCTCAAAATACGTAAAAAGACTCAAGTCTCTCTTTTTGTCTGTTTTGTTTCTGAGCGTGACCTTCCAGATCTCGGCCGGTTCGTTCATGGTAACAAACTGCAGGGTCTCGGCCTCTATGCCGTTTGTCCTGTTCTTGATCACTGTATAGCCGATCCCGTGCCTGACTTCATATTTTGCGTATTTCGCGCATGTCGGTTTCCATCCCGCGGACCATATCTCCTCTGAATGGTCATCTCTTATGTAGATAAATTTTCCATAATCATCTTTGATCAGATCCTGCAGCCAGGTGTTTATCCGACATAAGTTCGAATTACCTCTAAAACTATAACCGGAACCGGTTTGCGATATTACCGTTCCATAATCGCCATTTGAGAGTACATTGACCCATGGTCTCGGTGTATCCGGCCGGGTTATCACATATTCTTTCCCATCTTCAGTAAAGTAACCGTATTTCGTCTTAAATAACTTCTTCATGTTCTCCTGATACGTGTAAAACGTCCCTTTGTTTTGTTTTTAATAAGCCTTGTGTCGCATTTTATTATTTGAAATACCCGCAGCGTATCACGAAGCAGCGTCCCTTGACCAAACGACCTGCTTATATCCTCAAAGATTATATATATACTGGGCACTAAAATCAAGGTCAAAATCGTTGAAAATGAAAGACCGCCTATGACAGTGATCGCCAGCGGCGCCCACAGGCTTGATGCTTCGGAACGGTCAAGCGCCATAGGTATAAGCGCGAGGATAGTAGTGCTTGTCGTAAGCATGATCGGCCTCAGCCTATCCTTACCCCCGCGCAAAACCGCTTTTAACAGTTGGCAATTTTCTTTTCTAAGGCGGTTGATCTTATCCACCAGCATAATGGCGTTATTTACCACAATGCCGGCCAGCATTATAGCTCCGATGATGACCCCTATTCCTATCGATTTCTTCGTCAGCCACAGGGTAAAAGCCGCCCCGACTAACGCAAGCGGAATGGATATCATAATGATAAAAGGCTGGTAATATGACTCAAATAAAGAAGCCAGGATCATATAAACAAGTATTACGGCCAGTAATAACGCGAAGGCCAGCTGCCGCTGATTTTGAAGCTGCTTTTCATAATCACCGCCGAATTCCCAGTAATAATCGCGGGGCAATTTCAAATCCTTGAGGGCGTCCTTGATCCTTCTCACCGCCTGTGACAGAGATAATCTGGTAGACGTCCCGCTTAACTCGATGAATCTATTCTTATTTTTCCGATGGATCTCGCTCGGCCCGATAGCCGGCTTAAAATCGGCGACTTGCTTAAGGTAGATATTGTCCCCTTCCGGCGTGGTTATTAAAAGATTTTTTATATCATCAAAATCCTTTCTATGCTCTTCTTTGAGCCGGGCTACAGTTTCCACTTCTTTAGACTCTGTGTGAAATAACATAGCCCTGAGCCCTCGCATTTCCGCATGCGCTATATCGGCAATATCCCTCATCGCGATCCCGTAGTATGCCGCCTTTTCCTTATTAACGATAACCCTGTATTCCGGCCTTCCGGGCTCTATTGAACGCTTCAGGTCCACCATACCAGGCACCGCTGCCATGCCGTCCCCCAGCTGGGCGACAAATTCATTCAGTTTTTCATAATCATGGCCGTACACATCAAGCGAGACTTCCGGCATGCCCGGAGCCTGAACTTCCGAAAAATAAATAAATCCCCCTTTATATTTTTTCTCGATCGTTTTCAATTTAGGCCTCAACCACTCTATCACACTTTCTGTCGTCTCCCGCCTTTTGTCAAAAGGCACCAGACTTACATAAACTGTCGAAGACCATCCTTCGACCCTTGATGAAAAATTCTCGATCGCCGGATGACGGATAAGGAGCTCTTCTATCTCCTTTACCATAGTATCTGATTTTTCAAGCTTGGCCCCTGCTTCCAGCCTCGCGTGAATGGTGAATTTGCCCTGTTCGGTCTGGCCTAAAAATTCTCTATCAAGGCCCCTGAATACAAAAAGAGCAAGAAAAAATACCGCGAAAGCCAGCACTACAGAAAGATATCTCATCCTTAACACATAAGACAGGCACATCTGATATTTATTTCTTATCCATGAAAGATCAAGGCCCAGCCTGGACATATTTAAAAGGTAAGCGGAAAGGCAGGGAATCAAAGTCAATGCTACGATCAAAGACGCTAAAAGCGAAAATGTGACAGTCATGCCCAGGCTGCCGTATAACTTTTTTATGTCATCTGAAACAAATATTATAGGCAGGAAAACCACAATGGTAGTGATCGTAGACGCCGATATGGCCAAGAAAACTTCCTTCGTGCCTGTAATAGCCGCCTCATGCGCGGATATTTTCTTTTCTCTTTTGGAAAAAATATTTTCCAGGACGACTATGGAATTATCCACCAGCATGCCTATGCCTAGCGCCAGCCCGCTCAGCGTCATGACATTTATAGACATCTGGCTTTGTGGAAAAAAAGAATTTCTAAAATACATCAAAGTAAACGTGGCTACGACCGAAGTCGGTATGGAAGTGAATATGATAAAAGTGGACCTGTAATTTCTTAAGAAAAAGAAAAGTATAAAGGCGGCTAATATCGCCCCGAATAGTAAAGATCTCTTCACCGTATCTATGGCATTAACGATAAAGCTGGCCTGATCGCTTACAATATCGATATTGATATCCTCTTCCGAGACAAGGCCTAATTCCGCCAGTTTTTCTTTTATGGGGCCTTCTATCTGTTTTTTTACTGCGTTAACGACTTTCACGGTGTTAGCTTCGGCCTCTTTATGGATATAAAGAGAGACGATATCCGTGGGGATCGCCACCGGCGGAGCCCCGAGGCGGGCATAATTTTCCGGATCCAGAAATGAATCTTCTATACTCGCGATATCCTTGAGCTTTACAAGTGAACTCGACGGTGTAGTGGCAACGACAATATTTTCGATCTCTTCGATGGTCTCGAATTCACCCATAGTCCGCAACAAATATTTATCGCGCTTGCCTTCAACCTTACCGGCCAGGAGATTCAGATTATTCATCCCCAATTTATCTATTACCTTAAGGATCGGCAAGCTATGCGCGTTGAGTTTATCCTGATCAAATTCAACAAGTATCTTTCTCTCTCTTCCGCCGTACGCCTCTACATTGGCTACACCATCCACCCTCATGAGATATTCCTTGATATCCTCGTTGATCACCGTCCTTAGATACTCGGTGGTATATTTCTTGCTGGTCACGGCTGATATCATCACGTAAATATCTGTTTCCTCGTATCTTGCTATAACCGGCCTTTCGATCTCTCTGGGAAGGTCATTTTTTATCCTCGCGAATTTCTCCCTGACCTCAAGCGCCGCGAAATCCATGTCAGTCTCAGACTCAAATTTGATGACGACCTGTGACTCGCCCTTCTCGGATTTCGAAAATATCTCTTCTACGCCGTTCACCATAGATACGGCGTCTTCTATGGGTTTTGTGACCATTTCTTCGACTTCAGTGGGAGGCATCCCGCCTCTGACACGTGTGATTATAGTTATCTTCTTGTATCCGACATTAGGCATGAGTTCGACGGGAAGTTTGGTAAGGGATATTATGCCGATGAGCATGACGGCGGCAAATATCATCAATATCGTGATCGGACGCTTTACTGCTGTTCTGGATATATCCATTTATTAACTTTTACGTCTCGCGAGAATATCCGCTGCTATTAGATATACCGATGGTATGACGACAAGCGTTAAAAATGTCGAAACCAGGAGCCCGCCCATTACGGTTATGGCAAGCGGCGATATAAGCTCTCCGCCTTCACCGAGCCCTAACGCCAAAGGCAAAAGGCCTAAGACGGTGGTAAGCGTGGTCATTAAAATAGGCCTGAGCCTGGTGGCCGCCGCTTCCACTACCGCGTCATATACACCCCTCCCGGAATTTAAAAGGGTGTTTATATAGTCTACCAGGACTATCGCGTTATTCACGACTATTCCGCCAAGAACTATGACACCAAGGATGGCGACGACACTAAGCGTAGTTTTAGTAATAAATAAAGCCAGGGCAACTCCCACTATCGACAGCGGCACCGTGAACATTATGACAAAGGGCTGCCATAATGATTCGAATTGAGCGGCCATGATCATATAGACGACAAGGATTGCCATGATAAGAGCGAATCGCAGGCTGTTAAACGATTGGCTCATCTGTTCACGTTCACCTGTCAGTTTAGGCTTTGGATATCCCGAAGGGACCTCCAGTCTATCTAAAAAATTCGATACATCTTTTATGACTTCGATTATTTTTCGGTCGAAAATATTCGCATACACCAATATGGTCCTTGCTTTATCGATCCTTTTTATTTCACTCGGGCCCCTCCCGGGCTTAAATTCAGCGACTTCTCCTAAAGGAACTTTTATATTGTTAGGCGAGATGATCCTCATTTGTTTTATAATAGAAAGGTCCTTTCTGTCCTCTTCCCTCATCCTCACTCTTATGTCGATCTCCCTTCCTTCCTCCTTAAAAGTCGTCGCGATCCAGCCGTCTATGGCGATCTGGGCAGTTTGGGCTATGTCCCTGACCGAAAGATTATAAAGAGCGGCCTTATTCTTGTTCACAATTACTTTTGTTTCCGGAGCGGGTTCCTCTGAGCTGCTTTTCACGTCATAGATCCCTTCTATCGAGCTGATACCGGAAATTATATCATCGGATATAGCTGTAAGCTCTTCCAGGTCCGCACCGCTGACTTCGATGACAATAGGGGATCCTTCTTCGCGAAAGGCGGACTGGATGACATTTTGAGAAAGGATAAACTTTATCTCGCCTGCCTCTAAATTAATGGAATCTATTCTATCCTTCAGGTTCTGCACAAAGACATCCGTACCGATCCCTCTCTTCTCCTTAAGAGTTACGACTATCTGCGCCTGGTTGTCTTTAAGCATTTCGACGCTGCCGGATGCCGAGGCTTCTTCTCTATTAGACCCTACTGTGGCAGTGACATTATTGACAAAATCCATGCCCATGATCTCCGCCTCAATACGTTTAGAAACTTCATTGGTAACGTCCAATTTTGTGCCTGCCGGCATATCAAGCTTTGTTATAAACTGCCCTTCATCTACCTTCGGCATAAATTCTTTTCCTATATGCTGAAAGAGGAAGAGGCTTGATATAAATAGGATGAATATCATCAACAGGCAAGGCCTTCTATGGGCAAGAAAACTTCTTAATATTTTGGAATATACGCTTGCCATTTTATCGATCCAGTCACCGGAGGTTTTTTGCGGCGGAACCTTCATCTCCTTGCCCATGATAGCAAGCCTGGGTATAAGCGAAAGAGCCACAAAAAGTGACGCTAAAACAGAGAAGGTGATCGTAAAAGCCAGATCCTTGAATATCTGTCCTGCTATTCCTATGACAAACGCCAGCGGCAAAAACACAGCTATAGTAGTCAATGTACTTGCGGTTATCGCGGCATTTACTTCCTCCGTCCCTGTAGTAGCCGCGTCTTTGGTGGATCTACCCGCAGCGCGGTGCCTGAATATATTTTCAATAACGACTATCGCGTTATCCACAAGCATGCCTATTCCCAGCGCTAACCCGCCGAATGAAATAATATTTACCGATATACCGGAAAAATACATGAGGCTGAATGCGGCCATAACCGACACCGGTATAGCAAAAGCGACGATAGCTGAATTTTTGAAATTTCTTAAGAACAAAAGAAGTATCAATACCGCCAGCATGCCCCCCTGAAGCGCGGCGCCCGCGACTCCGCTGATGGCGTCTCTTATAAACTTCGATTGATCGTAATCTATATTTACGCTGACTCTCTCGGGCAGGATATTCTTTACTTTTTCCAGTTCCCTGGCAACCTTCTGAGCGGTCCTTATAACATTGGCATCTGCCTGCTTCTGAATAGAGACCAAGACATTCTCACGCCCATTATAGCGGGCATAGCTGGTCCTCTCCTTAAAACCGTCCTTAACCGTCGCAACATCACTTAATCTAACAAAGCGTCTTTTCTTGATCATTTGCTCATCTTCACTTTTACTTCCGTATTGGGCTTCCTCGGATTCGATAAGCGCGATAACCGTATCTTCAATATCCGAGATAGCCTCAAACTCTCCCATAGTCCTGATAAGCCACTCAAAAAATTCCTCTTTGGTGGTACCGGCCGGATAATTCAGGTTTGAATCGCGTAAAGAATCTACGATCGCGAGCAGATCTATGTCCGAATTCTGAAGCACTCCGCCGTTGACGTCTACATGGATCTCCCTTTCTATGCCTCCTGAAATAGAACATGACGCAACGCCTTCCACCTTCTCCAGCCTGCCCTTTACATATCTTGTGGATATCTCAAATAATTCGTTGAGCGACCTGTCGCCGCTGACATTTAGCGTCATGATAGGGGTGGCAAAAGGATTAAATTTCATTACAATCGGCTCTTCCGCGTCTCTAGGTAATCTCTCCTTGACAATGTCGATCTTCTCCCTCATCCCAAGCGCCGCGAAATTCATATCAGTCCCCCAGCTGAACTCGACTATTACGATAGAGGTGCCTTCGCGGGATGTAGAGATAACGCGCCTGGCGTTTTTTACCGTACCGACAGCCTCTTCCATCAATTTAGTGATGAGACTTTCGACTTCTTCAGGCGCGGTATTTGTATAATTAGTGACTACGGTAAGCTGAGGGTAGGTTACCTCCGGAAAAAGCTCTTGCGGAAGGCGGGTCAATGATATGATCCCAAGAAGGATCACACCTAAGAATATCATTGTTACTGTTACCGGCTTTTTTACTGAAAAGGATGGCAGGCTCATTATTTAACCTTTGGTAAATACAAAAATAGCGTATAGGGGTCGGTATTTTCCTATGCGCTAAACTCAAAAATCCTATTCCTCTATTATCTCGATCCTGACACCGTCTTTGATCGTTTCCTTTGCCCTTGGTGATTCTAGAACGATCTCCTGGCCTTCTTTAAGGCCCTCGAGTATCAGCGCAAGGTCTTCCGATGCCCTTTCCACTTTAACCGGAATGGTCCTGGCTGTGATATTTCCGGGATCCTGTCCGCTTATCCCCTGCCTTATCACGCCGAATACAACATAACCGTCTTCTGTCTTTTTCAGGGTCTTTCGCGGAACGACCAGGGCATTCTTTTTTTTGAAAGTGGTGATCTCTGATCTAGCGAACATTCCCGGTTTTATCACGCTCTTATCGTTCGGGATCAGTATACGTACTGTCTGGGTGCGGCTTCTTCCCTCTATCATAGGCGAAACCGAATCTACGGCTCCAACGAAAACCGCATCAGGAAACCTATCCAGAGTGATCTTTACGGCCTGGCCCACCTTGACCTTGCCTATATCTTTCTCTATTATGCCTACTTCGCAAAAAACATTAGTAATATCCAGAAAAGTCGCCACGACATCATTAGGCTCTACAAGTTCGCCTTCGTTCACTTTACGGGTTCCCATGATGCCATCGGACGGGGCGTGAAAACTCCTCTTTTTAATATCAAGCTCCGTCGATGTCACCTCAAGTTCCCGCTGCCTGAGCGCGTCTTTGGTAATAGCCCCGAGATCGTAGAGCTTTTTATGTTTGATGTATTCGATTTCCGCGTATTCAAATCTCAGATTTTCCTCATTTTGATCCTGGGAGACTACTATCTCGCCGCTCTCTATTTCATCACCCTCTTTAAAATAAAACCCTGCGATCATGCCGCTTTCCTTAAATTTTATAGGTATTTCCCCGAAGCCCTTTATTATCCCAAAAGAGGTGATAATGTCTTCATAGTCAGCTCTTGTTACGGTTGTGACCCTGACCGGAATAACCTCTTCAGATCTTCCTTTCGTGACCGCGCCTAAGATCCCTTCCGGCGCTTTACTTTTAAACAGTCTCTCTTTCAGGGCCTCCAATGACACACTATCTGTCATCATCGCCTTTCCCCGCATAATAAGAAGAGAACCCGCTAAAATAAGTATAAAGATGATCGCTTTTTGTCTTTTTGGAATAGTCATTTTTTAAAAATAGTCCTCCAGGCCTATAGCTCTGTTTAATGCCGCTATAGATATGCTTAATTCCATTTCGGCTTCCAGATAAACTTTTATTGCTTCGGCGATTCCGAGCATACTATCAAACACTTCGGAAAGTTCGGCATCTCCTGCGCTATGCTTGGCCTCTATTATCTTTGATTCTTTTTCGCGATATGTCTTTTGAGCCTTCGCAGCTTCCAATTGAATGCGCGTCCTTTCGTATCCATAATACGCTTCTTTGACCTCCATGATCACTTTCTTTCTTGTACCGTTAAGCTCTTCCTTCGCCCTGGCATTGGCTATTTCCGCTTCCTGTTTTTCTGAAAACTGTTTGATGTTATCCAAAACGCCAAATTGCAGAGTTCTTCCTTTCGACATAGCGCCGCTGAAATATGAGCTTACGGTGGAGGTGTCCTCTTTCTTGTACATGGAATACGTACCTGTGCTTCCGTAAAAAGGCCAAACAGCCTCAACACCCGCATACCATTTCTTCTGAGGATCCAGATCCCCAGGTTCCGTTACTTCAGAAGCCTTTTTGTAGTACCCGCTTAAATCGATCTTAGGCAAGCTTCTCGCCTCAGCTATTTTCTTACCGTAATCCGTTGATTTCACCGTAAATTCGCTCATCTTCAGATCCGGCCTGTTTTCCATAGCAAGAGCGAGACAAACATCCATGTCCTTGTCCACGACTTTTTGCTCAAAAACCTCTTCAATATCTATGACCCCTATATCTTTCATGTTCATCGCCTGCTCAAGAGACAACCTCGCCAGATCATAATCATTGTCCGCGGTGATGCTGCTGTAGTAGAGCTGGTTGAATTTAGATTCAGCCCCCAGATATTCAATATCCGAGACGACTCCGTTCTCGTGCTTATCGTTGGCCATTCTATAGAGAGGCTTTATGTTTTCATAAAGTTCTTTTATGTATGCGCGGAATTTTTTAGCCTTTACAAATGTGTAATACACCTCAGCGACCGCGAAATCGAGCTCTATCTTGACTTGATCGTAATTTTTCTCGGCGATCTTTAAATTAGTTTTCGACTGGCCGAGTGTATGTATAAGCTCACCTGAATGAAATGCAGGCTGTCTTCCCTCCACGCCGTATTCCACACCTTCTAATTTGCCGTCGCGCTTACCGCCTGTCCTTGTCCATGAAAGCGTTAATGACGGCAAAAAAGACCTTCTTGCTTCCCATACCTTGATCTTGGCCAGGCCTATTTGTTCTTTCGCTATCTGAAATAGCATGCTTCTTTCCTCTGCTATATCCAGACAATTTCGCAATGAAAGCTTGCTTATATCCTCGTGTAGCTCAAAAACATCCCTTCCGAAAAATTCATTGACCTTAGCTATCTTTTTTTCCGCCGACTCTATACCCTCTTTCGCCCCCCTATTGACCGGGTCTAAAGCCAATACATTATTCCAGTACTCTATGGCTTCACCATATCTACCGTTTTGATAATAGGTCGAGGCGGCCTTGAGATAGTCATCCACCGTTCCTGCGGACTGCGAATAGGGGGATCTGTCGGCTGCTTGAGGATCGTATTCGGAAACATCTGCCTGAGCTATATATGCGGTATTAGGCCTGGGAGAAAAGGATAGCGCGCCTGACAGGCCGCAAAGTATGATCGATATGCTGATAATGGGGATCATTGCGGATCTGACTCCTCTTCCGGATATACGCTCTTTCTCCTTCTTTATATTTGACATTTATTTTCAAACGGCCTTTATAGTACTATTATGATTCGGTTGGCCCGGTATTCCCTTCGGGCTTCACGCCCTGCCCTGCATCCGACGGCGTTCCCTCTTTTTCCATACCCTCTTTTTCCTTCTTGCGCCTTCTGTACTCTCTCATATATTTTTTCATATAATCCCGATGCGCTTTTCTGTGCTCTTGCCTGTAAAGCTTCAGATACTCCAGATGGGTATGCCGCCATTTCCTCGCTCTTTCGCGGCAGGTCTCCTTCCATGTCGTATCTTTAACCTCCCTATATTTGAAGTAGCTTGGATTTTCGTGGCGCCAGTACTTCATGTTCTCAAGCTGCCGCTTGTACTGGCATTCCAGGTTCGAGCATATCTTCTGATTTGGACGGTATTTATTCGGTAGAAACGATTTTTTACATAACGGGCATATTTTACCTTCTGTCATAAAGCCCCCTTTTTTAGCCTCTTTGTTTAAATATTCTCAAAATAATTCCTTATTACAAGACTGGCCGCTCCCAGGGGAACGGCGTTCTCGGATAACTGAGCCGGTATGATCTTAAGATTACGGCTTGCCTCATCAAATGACCATTCCTTTACTGTCTTCTTCAGGGAATTCATAACGGGCGGGCCGGCCTTTTCTATGCCTCCGCCTATGACCACCACCTGAGGATTAAGCAGGTTGACCAGAAAGGCCACTTTCTTCCCAAGGTCCTCGCCTGCTTTAGTCAGTAGCTGAATAGCGAGTTCATCCCCTTCTTTGGCAGCCTCTAATATGACAAAAACATTTATATTCTCTATTTTATTCTTCGCGAGCTTAAAGATCTTTGAGTCTTTATGCCTCTCCTTATGCTCCTTGATATTATCAAGCATACCCAATTCTACACTCCATCTCCCCAATCCATAACCGTAGTTTTCACAATCGTATGAGTCCAGCGCGTTTGGATTTAAAATTCCCAGCTCGCCCGCGCACCCTGAGGTGCCGGTATAGACCTGGCCGTTTATCATAATGCCGCAGGCTACTCCGGAATACATATATATAACATTCTTATAGTCAGGGTTCAAGGCAAGCCACTGTTCGCCGAAGACGGCACAGTCAGCGTCATTTTCAATAAGAAGAGGTATGCCGAATTTTTTTGTGAACTCATCCCATAGAGAAACCGAAATAACGCCGTCCTGCGTACCCAGCGGTCCGGGGCATCTAACAGTGCGGTTTTCCTTATCTATAATACCGGCGACCCCTAATCCTATTCCCTTTATCTTGTCTTTATCCTCCGAAAAATTGGATAACAGTTCATCCGCAATATGTATGAGAGTATCTATCAATGACTTCCCGGAATCAGCGGGTTTTTTCGTCCTGACCTCGGAGATTATCCCGCATCTCAAGTCCGTTATGACGCCTATCATATCGGTCATGCCAAAACCTAATCCTACGACATAAGCGGCTTTTTTATTAAGATTCACCATCATGGGTTTACGGCCGCCCGAAGAAGAATCAAAGCCTTCCTCGGTCACCAGTCCTTTTTTAATATATGAGTCGATATAATTACTGACAGTGACAATATTCAAACCTGTAAATTTGGATATATCAGTTTTTGCTATTGGGCCTTTTGTACGAATGGTGTCAAGTATGGAAAAATTTTTCCTTTCCTTGTCCGTTAACTCCCTGCTTGGAAATACAGTTTTTGATCCTCTCATAAAAAAATCCTTTCCGATCTAAAATTATATTTGAGTGAATATCTCCCTGAGTACCAGGCTGGCCGCGCCCAAAGCTACGGCATCTTCACCTAGAGCCGACGGAATTATGCGGACCTTGCTTGCAGGCTCTTCAAACGCGAATTTTCTGACTGTCCGCCTGATCGGCCCTAAAAGAAGCTCTCCTGCCTTCTCTATCCCACCCCCTATTACAACGACTTCCGGATTAAACAAATTGATAAGATACGCTATCCTTGTCCCCAGGTTCACTCCCGCGCCTTCTATGAGCTC
Organism: Candidatus Omnitrophota bacterium; assembly: GCA_016783745.1. Lineage (GTDB taxonomy): Bacteria > Omnitrophota > Gorgyraeia > JAHIPI01 > JAHIPI01 > BS750m-G14. The sequence goes on from JADHVZ010000005.1 coordinate 68,709, forward strand.
TATTGCCAATTTGTCACCGGATTCAGCGGCTTCGATTATCTTCACCAGAGTTATATCGTCTAATTTGCCGCTTATCAATTCGACTATCTTGGTGCCTTGCCCCTCTTCAATAGCCTTTTTTGCCCGCGATACTATTCCAAGATCGATTCCGAGAGGCCTGAGATATGACAATCTTTCAGGTGTGACATTCAGTTTGCCGATGTCCGAATTATCAAGAGAAAGCTGTATCTCCCCGGCGCTTCCTCCGGCTCCGCAGTATATATCGCCCTTTATGATTATCCCGCATCCCACGTCCGAATAGATATAAAGCATATCCTCAACGCCCCTTTCAAGGCTAAGGCGCTTTTCGCCGAATGCCGCGCAGGTAGCGTCATTCCCCGTAAAAGTAGGTATTTGAAATTTCTGCTCAATTGCCGTTCTAAAGGTATTCAGGCTTCCGGAAGTCCTGCCTCTTCTGAGATCTGTATCTCTTACCACGCCGC
>JADHVZ010000006.1 GCA_016783745.1 Candidatus Omnitrophota bacterium
GAGGCGATACAAAGAAAGAGGAAGATCCCGTTAATTTTAACAGGTTTGAGAAGCTTATCATAATGCTTCAGGGGAAGATGATCGCCCATATAGGCAGTGAAAAACATCAAATAAAAAAGGGCGATACGCTCTCTTTCGCGAGCAATATCCCCCATTATTTTGAAAACCCTTCAACAAATATAAGGGCCCGCTGTATTATAGTACAAAACCCTAAATCTTACTGATCTTCAGCTAATTGCCCAATAACCGGTATCCTGCTATAACCGCATCACACACCATCTGGATTATGTTGTTATAGTCCCCGATGTCACCCTTCGATAAAGCCATATAGTACTTGTACCTGTCTTCGACCTTTATAACTGCCGGCGGGAACCCCCGGCTTAAAAGCTGCGTGACCATAACAAGCCTCCCCACTCTCCCGTTGCCGTCAAAAAACGGGTGTATCGCCTCAAACTCGTAATGGTCCCGCGCTATCCTGCCCACAGCGTCTTTACCGTATTTATTGATGTCTTTGATGAGCTTACCCATCCTAAGGGGGACATCCTGGGCTGAGGGAAGCTCCTTTTCGCTGTTCGTCAGGTTGACATAGCCGGTTCTGTAACGGCCGGGCAGCTTATCATTGAAATTGTACAGCACTATATCGTGTAGTTTCAATATATACTCTTCATTTATTTTGAAATCGGGCTTCACCAAGCCTAACGCATATTCAAGGGCATTCTTATGATTCACCGCCTCAAGAACCTCAAATAACTCCCTGCCTCTTACCTGCCTGCCCTCAATGGCCATCTCTGTCTCTTTTATCGTCATTCGGCTGCCCTCAATGGCGTTGGAATGGTAGGTCATATCGAGGATGAACTTCTCTCTTAGCCGGAGGTTACTTTTTAATGCCTTGAGGGCGTTCGGAGCCTTCCCACGCAGACACAGGACCACGCTCTTTAGATCTACATACTCTTTGAACAGTTGGTCGATATCGCGCGACTGGGCCGGATGGGGAGATACACCGGCATCAAGCCAGCGGTAAACGGTCTTATAGCTGACCTCGAGCCTCCTGGCAAGCCTTGAACGCGATATGCCGGTAGCCTTGATTATTCCTTCCAGCTTCTCTTTATCTGTAAGACATATTTTCTTCATATATACCAATAAAAATAGGACATATGTCCTATACTATTACGATAAAAGTATACCATATGTCCTATTAATGTCAAGAAAAATCGCTGGCAAAAACTCTAGATCTTACTGATCTTCTGCCCTCTTTTATCCAGAATACCCGCAAATTTTAGATTTATCGCCTTTAAGTCCATGGGTTTGACCGCGTAATCAGTCGCCCCTGAATCCATAGCCTCTTTGGCCACATCATCGCTTACCCAGCCTGAGATTATCAGTATATCTAAACCGGCGTTTATACCCTTAGCCTCCTTTATAACAGCCATACCGTTCTTTTTAGGCATCTTGATATCCAGGATCATCACGTCACAGGAGCGTGACTGGACAAATTTAACAGCTTCTTCCCCGTCCTCGGCTTCAAAGAAATCGCACTCATACCTGTCCTTTAGAAAAGTAATAATCACTGATCTTGCTTCGCTTTCATCATCCACTACCAATATAACCGGCTTATTCATTTTCTTTTCCATGTAGAAGCACCTGCACTTTCTTAATAACAACTTCTTCCAGGTAATCTAATCTGAACGGCTTTGTCACATAGTCATCCGCGCCTAATGACATTGCCTTATCTATAGTCTCTTTATCCTCAAGAACCGAAAGAACTATGACTTTGATTCTTTTATCAAAGCTCTTGATCCCTTCTAATACCTCTAACCCGCTTTTATCCTTAAGTATGATGTCAAGGAAGACGATATGGGGACTGCATTTACTTATATTCGCAAGGGCCTCCGTACCGCTATTCGCTGTCTCTACTGTGAAGCCCCTTTGCCCAAAAAAGGCCTTTAGCGAGTCAGTTATGCCCTTTTCGTCATCAACCGCAAGAAGCTTAATCATAGATCTCAAACTCCTTTGGTATATATAACAAGAATAGCACATAGTACGGGGTTTTTCAAGGCACACCAGAATAATTAGAATAATTAGGTAATCGCGCTGCGCCACCTAAAAGATCAAGACCAATAGAACAACAACTACAAAAAAAGTGACACTGACAACACAAAGACATGTCTTCAATAAAGATTCGGCCTTCTCAGTGTATTTACTGCCGAAATACTCATACGAAAATATGAAGCACAGGCTAGTGCCCAGCAGCAACATACATTGTAATAACCTATTTACCCCCCACATAAAATCTCCAGGTAGGAACAACTCGTTAGTTACTTTTTTTAAAGGGCCTGAAATGCAGGTAAAAAAATAAGGCAGATATATATGTTAATATCTGACTTTCTATTTACCTACTCAGCTTACCCCCCTCCTTTTAACCATAGCGGTACAAATCCCCTATGGATGAGCAAGACTTTCTAAAGACATTTAAAGTATACCATATATAACTGAGTAATTCAATGGCTGGAAACTAACTTTTTTATCTTTTACCTTAATAAAGAAAATGGGCGAGATCTAGCGACCTCGCCCACTGTATCTCCCCTATGTAACAAAAGGTTAGATCAATACATTCCTCCCATACCGCCTCCCTGTGGCATTGAGGGCATTCCGCCCGAACCCTTCCTATCATCTTCCGGCAGGTCAGCGATCAAAGCTTCTGTAGTCAGAAGCAGTGAAGCTATACTGGCGGCATTCTGAAGAGCTGTTCTTGCCACTTTTGTCGGGTCGATGATGCCTGCCTGTATCATGTCTACGTATCTGTCTTTTTCGGCATCATATCCTTCATTCTGTTTTGATTCCTTGACCTTCTGCAGAACTACTGCAGCTTCCTGACCCGCATTGGCGGCTATCTGCCTTATGGGTTCTTCAAGAGCTCTTTTTACTATGGATATGCCTGTCGCTTCGTCGCCCTCTAACTTGGACTTTGCAAGCGCATCGGCACATCTCAGAAAAGCTACTCCGCCGCCCGGAATTATTCCTTCCTCGACCGCGGCTCTTGTAGCATGAAGAGCGTCTTCTACTCTTGCCTTCTTTTCCTTCATCTCTGTCTCGGTAGCGGCACCAACGTTTATTACCGCAACACCGCCTGAAAGCTTGGCAAGCCGCTCTTGAAGCTTCTCTTTATCGTAATCGGAGTCTGACTCATCTACCTCATTCTTTAACTGGGATATCCTTGAGTTCAGCGCCTGACGGCTGCCCGCACCTTCCACTATAGTCGTGTTTTCTTTATCGATAGTCACTCTCTTGGCGCGGCCAAGCTGATTCAGCGTGACCTTCTCAAGCTTTAACCCGATATCCTCTGATATGAACTCACCGCCGGTTAGAATGGCTATATCCTCCATCATAGCCTTTCTCCTGTCACCGTAACCCGGAGCCTTTACCGAGCAGCATGAAAGCGTGCCCCTGAGCTTATTCACAACTAATGTTGCCAGGGCTTCGCCTTCTGTCTCTTCCGATATGATCATGATGGGTTTTCCGGATTTGGCTACTTGTTCTAACAGAGGAAGAAGGTCTTTCATGCTGGAGACCTTTTTTTCATAGATAAGAATATAGGGGTCTTCCAGTACGCATTCCATTCTTTCAGTGTCTGAGACAAAATACGGTGAAAGATACCCCTGATCAAACTGCATACCCTCGACCACTTCAAGCGTGGTCGCCATTGATTTTGCTTCTTCAACGGTTATTACGCCGTCTTTGCCTACCTTTTCCATAGCGTCCGCTATGTAGCCTCCGATCTCGTGATCGCTGTTGGCCGCAATAGTGGCTACCTGCGAGATCTCTTTCTTTTCGGTCTTCGATACTGAGATCCTCTTAAGTTCGTCTACGACGATATTCACAGCTTTTTCGATGCCTCTTTTAAGGGACATCGGGTTGGCTCCCGCCGTGACGTTCTTAAGCCCCTCTCTGAATATGGCTTCCGCAAGTATAGTCGCGGTCGTCGTTCCGTCACCGGCTATGTCACTGGTCTTGGATGCGACTTCCTTTACCATCTCCGCGCCCATATTTTCATAGGGGTCTTTCAGTTCGACTTCCTTAGCTACCGTAACACCGTCTTTTGTAATGGTGGGAGAGCCGAACTTCTTCTCCAGAACAACGTTTCTGCCTTTCGGGCCCAGTGTCACCTTGACCGCTCTGGCAAGTTGTTCCACGCCGCTTAATATCTTGCGCCGTGCTTCCTCGTTATAGATTAACTGCTTTGCCACTTTTATTACCTCCTCTTTATTTTACTACCGCTAGGATGTCTTCTTCTTTGATGATCAGTAATTCTTTCTCATCTATATTAACTTCCGTTCCGGCATACTTCCCGTAAAGGATCGTATCCCCGACCTTAACCTCTAACGGAATAGTCTTTCCGTCGTCAGCTGTCTTGCCTCTTCCGACCGCTACTATTTTACCTTCCTGCGGTTTCTCCTTCGCGGTCTCCGGCAGAACGATACCACCCTTTGTCTTCTCTTTTGCTTCTAATACTTCGACCACTATCCGATCTCCCAATGGTTGGATCTTCATCTTTTCACTACCCCCTTTCATATTTTTTATTCCGAAATTTTTAGCACTCTAAGTATATGAGTGCTAAGTAGACTTTCATTATACGGTAATATCCGAAAAAATCAAGTATTTTCTTATATTTTTTTCATTTTTTCTAAATATGCCAGTTTTACGCCTTTCAGGGTAAGATCCTCGTCTACCTTCCGTATCGCAATACTATGTTTCGCGATCAAACGCGCGTTACCGCCCGTAGCTATCACCTTAAATTTATATTTAAATTTGTTTTGCAGTTTTTTAACAAGCCCATCGCACAACAAAGCGCATCCGTAGTATATTCCGCTTGCCATGCTTTCAGATGTGGTTTTTCCTAAAACAGCCGGAATTTTTTTAAGTGTGATCTTCGGCAAAAGGGCTGTCTTTTCGGCAAGGGAATTCAAGGACAATTCGATGCCCGGCGCGATGATGCCCCCAGCATATGCTCCGCTTTTTGATACAACATCAAAGGTCACTGCGGTTCCGAAGTCCACGATTATCAGGGGGGCTTTATATATCACGCAACCGGCGTAGGCATTGATCAATCTATCCTGCCCCACCTGTTCAGGCCTTTTGTATAAATTCCTTATAGGCACGCGGATATCCTTGCCCATAATAAGCGGTTTTATCTTGAATATTCTCTTCAAAATACCGGTCAGTGCCTTTTCCGCCTTGGGCACAACGCTGCAGATCAGGATCGCGCCTACCTTATATCTAGCAAATGCCTTCTTTATCTTCCGGGCAAGAGCCTTATCGTACGTAGGTATCCGTGACTTCTTCACAAGCTGTTTATCCTTGAATACCCCCAGCGTTATATTGCTGTTTCCGATATCTATTGCGAGTAACATGCCTTCCTCCTAATGCGCTATAGTTACGTCCCCTGAGAGTATCCGCTTCTGGATCCCGCTGTCCAATCTTACTACAAGCGCCCCGTCTTTGTCAACATCAAGGGCGTGTCCCTCTGTTTTCTCGTTATGGCAATGTATCTTTACATGATGGCCTAAAGTTGCCGAATAATCACGCCATTCATTTCGGATCTTGCCGAAGCCTTCTTTATTAAAAAGCGCCATATGCTCTTCCAGGCTTTCCAGTATTTTTTTCGTTAAGGCGACCTTGGAGATCTTTCCTTCAGATTCTTTCGCCAGCGAGGTAGCGGTTTTAGGCAGGTTCCCTGTAGCCGCGCCCACATTTATCCCGATGCCCACGATAACAAAATCCACTCTGTCCTGCTCAGCCTTCATCTCTGTCAGTATGCCGCAGACCTTTTTCTTTCCTATCATTATATCATTTGGCCATTTGATCATGGCAGAGACACCTGTTATTTCTCTTATGGATGAGCAGACCGCGACCGCGGCCACGAGCGTTATCTTGGCGACCTCTCGCGGCTCGATATCAGGCCTCAATATACAGGAAAGATAGATGCCGCCATTAGGGGATATCCAGTTCCTCCCCTGTCTGCCTTTGCCTTTCTTCTGGCGCTCCGCCACAACTATAGCGCCTTCCTTCTCGCCTTTTTCGGCCAGGCCGTAGGCAGTATTATTTGTAGAATCAAGGCTCTCGTATGCCAGGACCTTATTCCCCAGGGACCTGGTAGAGAGCTTATATTGAATTTCCTCAGGGATCAACCGATCGGGACGGGCCACTAATTTATACCCCAGATGCGGTACCGCGTCGATCTCATACCCCAGGTGCCGTAAGGTCTGGATATGTTTCCATACGCTGGCCCTTGAGAATCCCAGCTCCTTGCTTATTTCTTCCCCGGAAACATAATTGTCATCATGCTTCCCGAATATCCTCAGTATCTTCTCATCCATATTAAAGCCTCCACGTCATTGCGAGCCCCAAAGGGGCGAAGCAATCTCAAAGATTGTTATACAAGTCAATAAAATCTGGATTGATGCTTTTTATAAGTTGTATTTTCTTCTTCCTGGACCCTGCCTTGATTTGTTTTTCTCTCTCTATCGCATCATTAATATCGTCAAATACTTCATAATAAACTAATTTATCTACATTGTATCTTTTAGTGAATCCGCCTAATAACTTGTGTTTGTGCTCGTAAATTCTTTTTTGCAGATCACTTGAAATACCTGTGTAAATTACAGTATTTCTTTTGTTTGTCATCATGTATATATAACTTTGACGTTCATCCATTTGTATTGGCTTTGCTGGGATTGCTTCGGTCGCTTCGCGGCCTCGCAATGACGGGAAACAGTTTTTACGTCTTCTTCTTTATTGACTTCTCCTTCTTATATTTTTTAGTCAGCCTGGTCAGCTGGTCGCGATATACAGCGGCTCTCTCGAATTCCAGATTGCGCGCCGCAAGCTCCATATTGTGTTCCAGTTCAGAGATAAGCTCGTTAAATTCGTGCTGATCCTCGTTCTCACCCGCAACTTGAGCTACAAACTCCTTCGCTTTGGAATAAGCCTCTATGCCTTCTCTTATAGCTTTTTTAATGGAAGTGGGCTTGATATTGTTCTTTTTGTTGAATTCAAGCTGCTTCTCTCTCCTCCTGCGCGTCTCATCGATCGTCTTCCTCATCGAACCTGTTATCCTATCCGCATATAAGATGACCTGGCCGTTCACGTTTCTGGCAGCCCTTCCCGCTAGCTGCGTTAAAGATGTCTGGCTTCGCAGGAAACCTTCCTTATCAGCATCCAGCACCGCTACTAAAGAGACCTCAGGCAGGTCTATGCCTTCCCTCAAAAGATTTATTCCTACTATGCAGTCGAATTTCTTAAGACGGAGGTCTCTTATGATCTCTACCCTTTCTATGACATCGATCTCCGAATGGAGGTATTTTACGCGGATCCCCACTTCCTTAAGATATGCTGCCAGGTCCTCGGACATCCTCTTTGTCAGGGTATTGACGATGACTCTCTCTTTTACCTCCGCCCTCTTCCGCACCTCTTCAATAAGGTCGTCTATCTCATTTTCGCTGGGTTTTATGATGATATCCGGGTCAAGTAATCCGGTAGGCCTTATGATCTGCTCCGCGACAACAGCGCTTTTGCCAAGTTCATAGGGTGCTGGCGTAGCTGAGGCAAACACGGTATGCGAGGTGATTTTTTCAAATTCATCGGATTTTAACGGGCGGTTGTCCAGCGCTGAGGGTAATCTGAAACCATACTCCACAAGCGTAAGCTTGCGGGAACGATCCCCCTCATACATGCCGCGTACCTGCGGAACCGTTACGTGCGACTCGTCTATTATCACAAGAAGATCTTTCGGGAAATAATCGATCAGACAATACGGTTTTGACCCCGGAGCCCTGCCTGAAAGATGACGGGAATAGTTTTCAATACCTGAGCAATACCCCAGCTCTTTCAGCATATCTATATCATAATTAGTCCTGGACTCAAGCCTCTGGGCCTCAAGAAGCTTATTATTTTCTCTTAATTCCTTCAGCCTGCCGGCGAGCTCTTCTTTTATAGTCACTATTGCTTTATTTATCTTATCTTCGGTAGTGACAAAGTGCTTTGCCGGATATATAGCAACCTTATTGATCTCGTTTATAGTCTTACCGGTAAGCGGGTCTATCTCTCTAAGCCGTGATATCACATCATCCGATAGCTCCACCCTGATGGCCTTGTTCTCATAAGCCGGAAATATCTCTATCACCTCGCCGCGCGCCCTGAAGGTACCCCTCGCGAAATCGTAATCATTTCTGGAATAATGGATGTTTACCAGCTTTTTCATTATCTCATCCCGGGGTGTTTTCTCGCCCTTCTCCAGAAATACAAGAAGCTCCGCATAGTCTTCGGGCGAACCCAAACCGTATATACAGGATACGCTGGCAACGATTATCACATCGCGCCTTGACATAAGCGAGCTTGTAGCTGAAAGCCTCAGCTTGTCGATTTCCTTGTTTATGGAAGCGTCTTTCTCAATATAGGTATCGGTGCGGGGAACATACGCCTCAGGCTGGTAATAATCATAATAGCTTACAAAATACTCTACGGCGTTCTCTTGAAAAAGCTCTTTGAATTCACTGTAAAGCTGGGCGGCCAGAGTCTTGTTGTGAGAGATGACCAGAGTCGGCCTGTTGAGGTTATTTATGACGTGGGCAAGCGAAAAAGTCTTTCCCGAACCCGTAACGCCAAGAAGCGTTTGATAGCGGTTTCCTTTTGAGATACTGTCAGTGAGGGCCTTGATGGCTTTAGGCTGGTCGCCTCTCGGCCTTAAGTCTGTAGTGAGCTTGAATTTGTTCATGTTTACGAGTGCCTTTTAAGCAATGTTGATATGCCCCGAGCGAATCAAAAATTTAGCCTCGAGCAAGCAAAAAATCGGTTTCTAAAAGGACAGTCGTTGTCCGGTGGCACTTACTACGCTCCGGTCCTTCGCTTTGTGAAGCAAAGCGAAGGACGAGCCGACGCGGTAGCGTCAGGCGAGTTCGACCGTCCCCGATTTTTTGCGCCGCGAGAGGCGTATAAAATTTTTGTTGAGCAGAGGGGCTATCAACATTGCTTATATTACATTCAAAGAAAAATCTATTATCGCGGGGGAATGCGTGAGCGCGCCGATGGAGATCCGGTCCACGCCGGTCTTCGCGTATTCCTCTATATTATTGAGGTTGATATTGCCGGATACCTCGATCACAGCCCGCTTCCCTTTTGAGCCGCCCGAATCTCTTATTTTTATGGCTTCTTTTATCATATCAGGCTTCATGTTATCCAGCATGATGATGTCAGCGCCGGATGAAAGCGCGTCCTGGAACTCAGCTATATTCTTTACCTCTACCTCTATCTTTATATTCTTCTGCGCCTTATTTTTGGCGGCCTTTACAGAATCCTCGACAACCGATGACCCCTTTGTCTTTTTCAGCCTCTCGATGATCGCCAGGTGATTATCCTTTATCAGGACCTGATCATATAGGCCCATCCTGTGGTTTTTTCCGCCGCCTATCTTTACCGCGTATTTCTCAAAATAGCGCAGATTGGGAGTTGTCTTTCTCGTATCAAATATATCCACTTTATACGGGGCCGCCTTATCGACAAACCTTTTCGTAAGGGTGGCTATACCGCTTAGGCGGTTCAGAAAATTCAGCACCAGCCGCTCGCCTTTCAGTACCGATGAAGCCTTTCCCTCTATGTAGCAGACGGCCTTACCGTGTTCGATCTCACTTCCCTCGCCAATATTCAATTTGACTCTAAGGTCAGCGTCCAGAAACCCGTACACAGCTTCCACAATAGGCAGTCCCGCCACAATACCTTCTGATTTCGCTATGATATCCGCTTTGATCTTTTCCCCGGGAGGGATCAAAAACGAGGTGGTAAGATCGATCCTGCCTATATCCTCTTCCAGCGCCCTTTTTATAACATCTAAGATCTTTTCTTTTTTTAACATAATAACACCTAAAGTTCTTTCAACTTCTTTATCTCCGTTTCTCTCAATCGCCGGTAAGCTCCCTTTCTCAGGGACCCCAGCTTAAGAAACTCATATCCGATCCTCTCAAGTTTCTTAATGGGGTGGCCTAAAAAAAGGAACATGCTCCTGATCTGTCTTTTTCTTCCTTCGTGTACCTCTATATACAGATCGCTTACCTTCTCATCAGCGCTGATTATGCTCACTTTGGCTCGAGCCGTCTTTCGGCCCTCTATGATAATACCTCTTTCAAGGCGCCTTATTTCTCTATCGCCGATCTTCCCCCTGCAATAGACGCGGTATTTCTTTCTTACTTCAAACTTCGGGTGCGTCAGCCTGTAGGTCAGGTCCCCGTCATTGGTCAGGATCAAAAGCCCTGTCGTATCCATATCAAGCCGGCCCACAGGATGCAGCTCGCGGAACTCCTTAGGAAGCATGTCAAAAACCGTCTTCCGCCCCTCCGGATCATGTTTAGATGTAATAAAACCTTTCGGCTTATTAAGGATGATATATACTTTTTTCTTGAATGTGAGCCTTTTGCCGCTTACCTCCACGTTGTCTTTATCCGGATCGACAGCATAGCCTTTTTCACGGACTATCTTTCCGTTTACAAGAACATGGCCGTTTTCGATTATCTCTACGGCTTTCCTGCGGGAGGTTATTCCGGCGCGAGAAAGAACCACTTGAAGGCGCATATGTCAGCTCAGATCCTTTAAATTCTCTTCCAGGCGTTTTAAGGTGCTTTTAAAACCGGTTTCCGATAGCTTTGTCTTTTCGATAATATCCTTAGGCGCCCTTTCCATAAAGTTCTTATTCTTAAGCTTCTGCGCTATCACCTCAAGCCTTTTGACCACTTCCTGTTTTTGCTTAATAAGCCTGCTTTTCTCTTTTTCAAAATCTATTATGCCTTCAAGCGGTATATATACCTCCGCCATCTGCGGCGCTGCGTAAGCGGAGTGGGACGGCTTCGCGATGCCCTTTCCTATCTCTAATGCTTTGACCCGGCATAACTTCTTTATGTATGCCTCTAGATCCTTTAAGATATTGCCGTGCTTCGGCTGCTTATATGACAAAACCACTTTTATCTCGGTCCTCTGGTCTATGTTCCATTCGGAGCGTATATTGCGGATGGCCGTTATAACCTGTATGACGCCCTCAATATCATCTTCCAGTTCCTTAGAGATGAACTGCTTCTGTAGATGAGGCCATGAGCTTATCATGATGGGATCTCTCTCGTGCGGCAGATTCTGCCACAATTCTTCCGTAATAAACGGCATAAAAGGATGCAGCACCCTGAGAGACTTCTCAAGCACCTTATAGAGTATTATCTGGGTAGACTTCTCACCGGCTGAAAGTTTTGTAAACTCGATGTACCAGTCGCAGAACTCATGCCAGAAAAATTCATATATCCGTGAGGCGGCATCATTAAAGCGGTAATTATCGAGACTTTCTGTGATATCTTTAAGCGCGGAGAAAAATCTGCTGAGTATCCACTTATCCACGGTCTTAAGGCTTGCAGCCTTGGCGTATACGCAAAGATCCACATTTATGTCATTCTGAAAAGTCGTAAGGATATAACGTGTGGCGTTCCATATCTTATTGGCAAAATTTCTGCCTATCTCGAATCTCCTGGGAGAAAGAAAGACATCCTGGCCTGTGGCCGTTATGGATATTATGCTGAACCTGAGCGCGTCCGCGCCGAAAGAGCCTATTATCTCAAGCGGGTCTATTACATTGCCGAGTGATTTTGACATCTTTGTGCCTGTATCATCCCGGACCGTGCCATGGATATACACATCTTTAAAAGGTATTTCCCCTGTGAACTCGAATCCGGCCATGATCATCCGGGCGACCCAGAAAAATATTATCTCCTGCGCCGTTACCAGCACATTCGTCGGATAGAAATATTCAAATTCCGTCTTATTCTTCTCATCGCCTTCACTGAACGGCCAGTAAAAAGTAGCAAAAGGCCATAGCCATGAAGAAAACCATGTATCAAGTACGTCCGGATCCTGCTCAAGCGCTTCAGAGTTACATTTCGGGCATTTATCCGGCCTTGCATTAGAAACTATTACCTCCTCACACTGCGTGCAGTAATATACCGGGATCCTGTGCCCCCACCATATCTGCCGTGATATGCACCAGTCATGGATGTTTTCCATCCAGTTAAGATAGACCTTTGTCCATCTGGCGGGATAGAATTTTATTTTTCCTTTTTTGACTGCGTCTATGGCCGGTTTGGCAAGCGGCTTCATCTTCACAAACCACTGTTTAGATAGATACGGCTCGATTATTGTGTGGCAGCGGTAGCAATGTCCGGCTGAAAGCTGATGCGGCTCTACTTTTTCAAGAAGGTTCTTTTCTTTGAGGTCCTTCAGTATCACCTTTCTAGCCTCAAACCTGTCCATATCCTTATATTCGCCCGCGTTTTCGTTCATGCGGCCGTCAGGATGCATTACATTGACAAATTCCAGTCCGTGCTTTTTGCCCATGGCATAGTCGTTGGGATCATGCGCGGGTGTCACCTTGACCGCTCCTGTCCCGAACTTCTTATCTACCATGTCATCGGCGATTATCTTGATCTCCCTGTTTATCAAAGGAAGGATAAGCGTTTGCCCGATATATTTTTTATACCTTTTGTCCTTGGGATTTACAGCGACAGCCGTATCCCCCAGCATGGTCTCCGGCCTGGTAGTCGCGACCATCACATATTTTTTAGCGTCATCCTTAAACGGGTATTTAAAATAATAGAGGCTGCCCTGGAGCTCCTTGCGCGGGGCCTCTTCATCGGAAAGCGCGGTATGGCACCGCGGACACCAGTTGATTATGTAATTCCCCTGATAGATGAGGCCCTTTCCATGCAGCCTGACAAAAACATCTGTGATCACCCTGGAATAGGCGTCGTCCATTGTGAAACGAGTCCTCGACCAGTCGCATGAAGCGCCAAGCTTTTTAAGCTGGTGTATTATGGTAGAGCCGTATTCTTCTTTCCACTTCCATACGCGCTCGATAAATTCTTCACGGCCCAGATCCTGTCGCCTGAGATTCTCCTTGGCAATATCCTTTTCGACGGCATTCTGTGTGGCTATGCCGGCATGGTCAGTGCCCGGCATCCATAAGGACTCGTGGCCCTGCATTCTCTTAAAACGTATGAGGATATCCTGGATGGTATTATTGAGGGCATGGCCCATGTGCAGGATGCCGGTGATATTAGGCGGAGGGATGACTATGGAATACGGCTTTTTCTTGCCGTCTTCCTTCGCGGCGAATAGATTCCTCTGTTCCCAGGATTTGTAGACACGATCCTCTACGGTTCTGGGGTCGTATGCTTTTGGAAGTTCTTTCATCTCGGCAGTTTTTAGCGCTTCATCATCGCGCAGCTACTCTTCGAGCCCCACCCCTTATACATCTTCCCGTGGCCCTGATAAGCCGAACATACGCTAAAGACCAGAGTAAATGCCGCGGCTACCCAGAGAGACATGGCGATCACATTTCCGAAGGATCTAAGCAGGCCCTTCTTTAATTTATCCGCTATTACCAGTACAAAGAAACTGAGCATCACTAGAAGCAGCGCGCTGGTGATCCCGCATAACCCGAAACTCCTCATAGCGATCATGTGCACCTCCTTATTTTTTCGCGTCCTTCATTAGTTTATATTCTATGCCGTCTACAAGCGCGAGCCAGCTGGCTTCGATGATATTCACCGATACCCCTACCGTCCACCATGAATCTTGCTCATCCTGTGACTGGATGAGCACCCGCACCTTAGCGGCAGTTCCCGCTTTCTCGTCCAATACCCTGACCTTAAAATCGGCCAGGTGCATCTTGTCTAGAGATGGATAAAATTCCACAAGCGCCTTTCGAAGCGCGTTATCAAGGGCGTTCACAGGCCCGTCTCCGAGCGCGGCCGTATGTTCTTTTTTACCGCCCACCTTGACTTTGATCGTGGCCTCGGAGACCAGATTACCGTCTTCATCGTCTTCCACGATCACCCTGAAGCCTTCCAGGCGGAAGAATGATTTAAAATGCTTCATGGATCTTCTCATGAGGATCTCGAAAGACGCCTCGGCTGATTCAAATTGATAGCCCTTATGCTCAAGCTCCTGCACAAGCTTAAGTATCTTTTTAGCCTTGGGGCTGTCTTTCTGTAATTGCAGATTGAACTCCTCTGCCTTTCTCAGGATGGTGGATTTTCCGGAAAGCTCCGAGATGAGAAGCCTGCGCCTGTTGCCAGTAGCGGCCGGATCCATATGCTCGTAACTTTTCGGATTCTTTAATATCGCGTTGACATGCACCCCCGCCTTATGGGCAAACGCGCTCGCTCCCACAAAAGGCTGATTGCCCATCTGCCTCATGTTGCTGATCTCTGAAATAAACCTTGAGGCCTCAGTCAGCTCCTTAAGCTGCGTATTCGATACGCAATTGATACCCAGCTTCAGTTTAAGGATAGAGATGATAGAGACCAGATTAGCGTTACCGCATCTTTCGCCGAAACCGTTTATGGTCCCCTGCACATGTTCGCATCCGGCCTGTACGGCGGAGATGGAATTGGCAACCGCAAGTTCTGAATCATTATGCGCATGGATGCCGAGGCGTTTTTTTACGATTCTTTTCACCTCGGCGGTTATCCTATAGATATCCGATGCAAGTGTTCCGCCGTTAGTATCACAGAGGACCAGGCAGTCCGATCCTCCGTTATCCGCCGCTTCCAGAGTCGCGATGGCGTAATCAGGGTTGGATTTAAATCCGTCAAAAAAATGTTCCGCGTCATAGATGACCTCTTTATTTTTTGACTTAAGATAGGCTACACTTTCTGTGATCATGTTAAGGTTTTCTTCCAGGCTTGTGCGCAAAATATCTTTAACATGCAGGTCCCAGCTTTTTCCGAATATAGTGATGGCCTTTGTTTCCGCCTTGATCAGGGATCTCAGGTTTACATCGTCTTTGGCCTTGATCTTAGGCCTTTTGGTCGAACCGAAAGCCGTGATCTTTGAGTTTTTGAGCCGTAATTTTTTGAGTTTTTTGAACACCTCGATATCCTTGGGGTTTGCCCCGGGCCAGCCCGCTTCGATGTAATGGACACCCAGTTCATCCAGCTTCTGCGCTATCCTCACTTTATCCGTGACGCTGAATGAGATTCCCTCTGTCTGCGCGCCGTCGCGCAGCGTCGTATCGTATAACTTTACATTGTCAGCCAATGTACTCACCTCTCTTTTACAATTGCCTTCTTGCTCAGATTAAATGCCTTATGAAGCGCCTTTACGGCATCTTGGGCCTTCTTCCTGCTTATCACGCAGGATATCTTGATCTCGCTTGTGGATATCATCCCTATATTTATTTTTTTGCCCGCGAGCGCGGTAAACATCTTCGCGGCAACGCCGGCATGCGTCTTCATGCCTATGCCGACGACGGAGACCTTGGCGATATCATCATCGGAGGTCACGCCCTCGGCCCCTATCTTATCGGATATTTCCTTCGCGGTCCTTATGGTCTTGAGAAGATCATCCCTGTTTACGGTGAATGACACGTCGGTGGCGCCCGTTCGCGAAATATTCTGTATGATCATGTCTATGTTGATGTTCTTATCCGCCAGGACCTTGAATATATGAGCGGCCGCGCCCGGCTTATCGGGAACATCGCAAATGGTGATCTTGGCCTCATTCTTGTTCACGGTAACCCCGCTCACTACCACTTTCTCCATCATCTTGACCTCCTCCGAAATCACAGTCCCTTTTTTATCGTTAAAGCTTGATCTGACATGAAGCGGTATCTTGAATCTGCCCGCTATCTCGATGCTTCTTGGCTGCATGACCTGAGCGCCGAGTGATGCCAGCTCCAGCATCTCCTCATAGCTGATCTTGTCAAGTTTCCTGGCGTTTTTCACGATGCGCGGGTCAGCCGTATAAATACCGTCGACATCCGTATATATCTCACACACACTCGCGTTAAGTGATTTCGCCAGCGCTACCGCGGTCACGTCGGACCCTCCGCGGCCCAGAGTCGTTATTTCCTGCTTAAGCGAGACACCCTGAAACCCGGCCACTATCACTATCCTATTCTTCTCAAGCTCCTTCAGTATTTTCGTCGCGTTAACATCTATTATGCGTGCCTTTGTATGCGAGCTGTCGGTCCTTATCCCTACCTGTGACCCTGTGAATGAGATAGCCTCTTCACCCAGCTTATGTATGGCCATAGCTAAAAGCGAGACGGATATCTGTTCCCCCGTCGATACAAGCATATCCATTTCCCGTTCGGAAGGATATTTTGTTATCTGCCGGGATAGTTCTATAAGCTTGTCGGTGGTACCGCCCAGCGCGCTTACCACGACTACCATCTTATACCCCAGGCGCTTAAACTTCACTATGCGCCTGGCAACATCCTGTATCCGGCCTGTATTGGCGACGCTTGATCCGCCGTATTTTTGCACGACGATGTTACGCATGTTTATACCTCTTCTTCTTTTTCAGATATACGTATACCTCAAACAACATGTACACTGTTATTATCAAAAGCGCGCATGATATGATCCCTAAAAGAACATCCCCGTTCTTTAGATATTTAGGTATGTTATATAACAACGCTCCGAACGTGGTCAATAGCATAAATATACAGGGAAGAATCGTATATATTATTCTTGCGTTTCTGCTTAAAAGCCATACGGTGATCACCAGTAAAGCAAGTGCCGCTACAAGCTGGTTAGCGGCGCCGAATACCGGCCATATCTTCGTCCAGTTTCCGCTAAGGCCAAGCCAGCCGCTTAAAGCTACTACTATAAAAGTAGCCAGATACCTGTTCTTTATGCCAAAAAGTTCGTGCGTAAGATAACGGCCTATCCTTGTGGCGGTATCAAGTGTCGTCAAAATAAAAGCATTCAAGATCACTATAGCCAAAAACCCGCCCATACCCGCCAGCATCGATCCTGTAAGCGCGCCGTAACCGTGCCCGAAAGCTCCTACCGGCCCTGAACCGCCCTTACCCAAAAAAGCGGTGAGCGCCGCCTGGTTTTTTAGCCCGGCCGCGACTACCAGGACCGCCATGACCGCGACAGCGGCCTCGACGATCATTCCGCCGTAGCTTATCCCTCTGGCGTGCGTCTCACTTGACAGCTGTTTCGAAGTAGTCCCGCTCGCCACAAATGAATGAAACCCTGATATCGCCCCGCAGGCAACAGTTACAAAAAGCATCGGCCAAAGTGAATTATCAACTAAATGAAAACCGTTGAAAAACGGAAGCGCTATATTGGGACGGGAAACTATAATGCCCAGATAGCCGAAAATCACGCCAAATATCAGAAGAAACGCCGAAAGATAATCGCGAGGCTGAAGAAGTATCTGTACAGGCGTTATCGAAGCGATAAAAGAATATATAAGCAGCAAGCAACCCCAGAAAACTTGAGGGTTTTCAGCTTCGATCCTGACCGGGAACTTATTACCGATGATGATCAATAAGGCCATAACCCCCACCCCAAGCAATGTGACCGCCGCGTGATTCGCCTTCACGTTATAAAGCAAATACCCCACGAGTATCGCGACAGCTATCAGGCCTATTGAGGGAATCACTATCTTCGGTTCATAGGCGAGGGTCTTCGCGCATAGATAGACAAACACCGCTATCACCAGTATAAGCGTCAGCCATACAAATGAAGCGAAAAAGAGTTTTGCCCTGCGCGAGACCACATTCTCAGCTATATCCGAGATCGAGCGTCCGCTGTTTTTTATAGACAATACCAAAGAGCCGAAATCGTGAACACCGCCGATAAAAATAGACCCTATTATGATCCAGATGATAGTGGGCCCCCACCCCCAAATGGATAAAGCAAGTATGGGCCCTATAATGGGAGCGGCGCCTGAAATACTCGAAAAATGATGCCCGAAAAGCACCAGCGGGTTCTTTGCCGGCACATAATCAACGCCGTCATAGTTTTTATGCGCCGGCGTCACCGCTTTTGCGGATATACCGAATAGCTTGACGAATTTCTTACTGTAAAAAATGTAACCCAGGGTCAAAAAGACTATCGCTATGGCAGCAACCAAAAGCGAATTCATAGGGTCTTTACGCGCCTTTCATAAAGCTATCCATGAGCTGCCAGCCGCTCGGAAACGTCAGCCGGGAAGCCTTTCCGGATTTCTCACTGAAGACCATGGTATTGTCAGCTTCGACGCCGGCACCGCATATGACAAAAGGAATCGGGTCAGAGGTATGGGTACCTATCGATATCGGAGTCGAGTGGTCAGGAAGGAGCATCATTTTGACATCGTCCCTGCCTTTAAAGTACTTCAATGCGGTCCCTACTATGTGTTTATCAAAGTTTTCGATTGCCGTTATCTTGGCGCGTATATCCTTGTTGTGGCCGGCCTCATCCGTTGCTTCCACGTGTACGAATACAAAATCATTATTATCGAGCGCCGCCATGGCGTAGTCAGCCTTTCCCTGATAATTCGTATCGTAGTATCCTGTCGCGCCCGGCACATCTATGACCTCAAGCCCTATAAGCTTGCCTATGCCGTTTACGAGGTTGACTGCTGAGACTATAGCCCCCTTCACACCGTATTTTTCCTCAAACATGGGAAGCCTCGGCTTTGTACCCTGGCCCCAGAGCCATACCATGCTGGCGGGGTTTTCCTTAAGATCCAGCCTGACCCTATTGATGTCCTGCTTCTCCAGAACAGCCTTTGAATCATTCATCAGTTTTATGAGGAAATCAGCTCCCTTACCCTTAGGAAGATTCTTGTCTACCCTCTGGCCTACTATATCGTGCGGCGGCATGTAAGATATCTTGCTAAGATCCGCATCCTTGCCTGAAGATTTAAAATGCCTGCCGTTTTTTATCACCATAAGATGCCGGTAACTTATTCCCGGATAAAATTTCACATCACCCTTGCCCAGCTTCTTATCGATGGCCCTTATAAGTATGTCAGCTTCCTTGGTGGTTATGTGTCCCGAGCTGTAATCGGTCAGGATACCTTTATCCTCAGTTATAAGATTGCACCTGAAGGCCACATCGTCATCACCAAGACCTATATCCATATTTGCCGCTTCAAGCGGGCCCCTGCCCGAATAATACTTTAGAGGGTCATAACCGATGATGGAAAGGTTGGCAACATCGCTTGCCGGGGTCATGCCTTTCGGGATCACGGAAACCATGCCCACTTTACCGTTCTTGGCCATATAAGTCATGTTCGGTACTTTGGAGCATTCAAGCGGTGTCCTCCCGTCTAGCTCTTCTAAAGGATAATCCCCCATTCCGTCAGGAACCATAACTATGTATTTCATTTTTTCTCCTCGTTAATAACCTATTTCTTTCAAGACAGCGCTCATATCGTTCTCGAGAACTATTGGCTTATCTACGCTGGCAATAGCCCTATCAGGGTCTTTTAAGCCGTGCCCCGTTACAATACAGACTATCTTTGACTTCTTCTTAAAATAGCCTTTTTTCGAATATTTAAGCAGTCCCGCGACTGAAGCTGCCGAAGCGGGCTCCACAAACACGCCTTCTTTTTGAGCCAGGATCTTATACGCGTTAAGGATCTCGTCATCGGAAACCATATCTATGGCCCCTCCCGATTCATCCCTCGCGGCTACAGCCTGTTCCCAGCTGGCGGGGTTGCCTATCTTTATGGCGGTCGCTATTGTCTGGGGCTTTTTTACAATATGCCCCTTCACGATGGGAGCCGCGCCTTCCGCCTGAAACCCTACCATTTTCGGGAGACTTTTTATGATGCCTTTTTCTTTATATTCTTTATAACCTTTCCAGTACGCCGTGATATTACCCGCGTTTCCTACAGGAATAACATGATAATCCGGAGCTTTGCCGCCAAAGGCATCGCATATCTCAAAGGCCCCTGTCTTTTGGCCCTCGATCCTGAAAGGATTGAGCGAATTGACAAGTGTTATAGGATATTTATCCGTGATCTCACGCACAAGCATCAGGGCATCGTCAAAGTTGCCCTTAATAGCAATGACTTGAGCTCCGTGAATAAGCGCCTGAGCCAATTTGCCCAGAGCTATAGAGCCTTCCGGTATTAAAACCACACATTTCATTCCGGCGCGCGCTGCGTACGCGGAGGCAGAAGCGGAGGTATTGCCGGTAGAGGCGCACATAACCGCCTTTGAGCCTTCCTCCAGGGCCTTGCTGACAGCCATGGTCATACCCCTGTCCTTGAATGAACCTGTCGGATTCAGCCCCTCATATTTTACGTAAAGCTCAACATCGCCGCCGGCCAGCTCATCCAGATATGGTGTTCTGATAAGCGGCGTATCGCCCTCATTAAGAGTTATTACGGGCGTATCTTTGCCTACCGGTAAATATTTCTTATATCTTTCTATGACCCCCTTATACATCATACATCACCTCATCTCCATTCTGATGGCTACGGGTTTTCCGCTGATCGAGTTAAGCTTGTTTATCTGACCGAGCGCCTTTCTTAGATCCATCTCTATTGCCTCATGGGTCAGCATGACTATAGGAACCGCGTGCTCTTTATTTCTCTCTTTCTGCGAAACGCTGGAAATGCTTATTTTATATTTAGCGAGAATGCCTGATATGCCGGCCAGGACGCCGGGTTTATCCATCGCCATGAACCTTATGTAGTAACGGCTTTTTACTCTTCCGATACCCTTTATTCCGCTTACACCCGAATCAAAATTCATCTCGGGCATTATCATCTTCTTTCCGGCCGCGACAGCTTCCGCGATATCTGTTACATCCGATATGATCGCGCTTGAAGTCGCCTTCTCGCCGGCGCCTTCACCGTAAAGAAGGCTCTCCCCTATCATGTCCCCTTTTATATAGATGGCATTTTGCGCGCCTCTGACTCCGGCTAAAAGATGTTTTGTGGTAAGCAAAGTGGGGTGCACTCTTACGTCAAGTTTGCCCTCATCCTTTTTCGCGATAGCCAGAAGTTTAATGGAATATCCGAGCTCCTTGGCGTATTGTATGTCCTGTAATTCCACGCTCTGAATGCCTTCTGTAAAAATATCTCCGACATCTACATACCTTCCGAATCCTAATAACGATAAAATGGCGAGCTTATGCGCCGAATCCATACCGTTTATATCCAGAGTCGGGTTACTTTCAGCTATTCCCAGCCCTTTGGCTTTTTTTAGCGCGCCATTAAATGTCTCGCCTTCTTCCTCCATCTTAGTCAGAATATAATTTGAAGTACCGTTTATGATGCCGTATACCGCCTGGATCCTGTTCGCCACAAAATCACCGCTTAACGCCTTTACCACAGGTATGCCGCCGCCTACACTTGCCTCGAACCTTACCGTCACACCGCATTTTTTCGCTACTTTGAATATCTCTTTGCCGCATGCCGCCAGGAGAGCCTTATTGGCTGTGACCACATGTTTCCCGCTTTCCAGCGCCTTTATCACAAATTCCTTCGCGGGATGTATGCCCCCGATGAGTTCGATGACAATATCAATATTGGGGTCATTTAAGATATCGCCGGCTTTTTTAGTGAGTTTTTTACGGGAGACCTTGACCGGCCTTTTTGTTCTAAGGTCCTTATCGGCTATACGGACGAGCTCAAGCTCAAGACCCCTTTTTTTCTTTATAAATAACCTCTTGCCGGCCAGCGCCTTGACTACACCTGTTCCGATAGTGCCGAATCCTATAAGGGCGATATTGACTTTCTTCATATCAAACCTTTCGTATTAGGAAAAATCGTGGGACACAACGTCACCAGGTCACCCGTCACCAGGTCACCAAAATCCTATGTGAAATATCTTGGGTTTCAAAGTCACCCGTCACCAGGTCACAAGGGGTTTTCTTATCCTTTTCTCGTGTGACCTTGTGACGTGTGACCTTGTGACCCTTGTATTTTCCAAGAACTGGTCGGGGGGACCAGATTCGAACTGGCGACCTCTTGCACCCCAAGCAAGCGCGCTAAACCAAACTGCGCCACCCCCCGGTTTTTATAAATGTTCGATCTTCGGAGACCTCATCATAAGGTCTTTTACTACGTCCTTTGGGGATTTATCTTTATATATTACGTTATAGATCTCGCGCGTGATCGGCATATCCACGCCGATTTTCTGCGAGAGCCGGTATGCCGATTCCGTAGTCGTCACACCCTCTACTACCATCTCAGTCTCTTCCACTATTGCTTTGGCCCGCTTGCCCCTGCCAAGCATCTCACCAAACCATCTATTCCTGCTGTGCGGGCTTATACATGTTGTTATAAGATCGCCCATACCGCTTAATCCGGCGAATGTCTCCCGCCTTGCTCCCATAGCAACTCCCAGGCGCGTGATCTCCGCAAGGCCTCTGGTTAAAATAGCGGCTTTTGTGTTCGCGCCGAACCCCAGACTATCTGATATTCCCGCGGCAATGGCAATTATATTCTTTAGAGCGCCCCCTAATTCGACACCCGTTAAATCATCGCTGGAATATACCCTCAGCTTATCTCCGGCAAGAACATTCTGCACTTCCCTGGCCAGATTCAAGCTCCTGGAAGATGCCACTATTGTCGCGGGCATGCCCTTAGCCACCTCGATCGCTATGCTGGGGCCTGATATTGCCGCGATCTTCCTATCTTTGCCAAGGACATCCTCTATCAGCTCTGACATCCTCATCAATGTCCTACCTTCAATGCCCTTAGCGGCAGAGACCAGAATAGACGCATCTGCCAGAACACCCTTAAGGCGCGGCAGTATGTCACGCAAATATTTTGACGGGATAGCCAGGATAACTATGCCTGCTCCGCTTAAGGCCGGCTTTAAAGACGGTGTTATATTGACTTCGGCGGGGATAGCAATACCTTTCAGGAATTTTGTGTTTTGGCGGGTCTCTGATATGGATCTTATATAATCCTCAAAAACACCCCACAAGGATACATCAACGCCTTTTTCCGATAGACGTATCGCTAGAGCCGTCCCCCATCCCCCGTCACCTAATATGCATACTTTATTCATATTACTACGCTAATTTTATGCTATAAATTTACCATGTAATATTATATTAGTCAAGGGGGAAAGTAAAAAGTCCCCGGTTTTATCCGGGGACTTTTTCGGAGGTACAGGGGTATGGATGAGTCCGAATCCCTTAAGAGATCTCTTTGGCAACAGCAACAACCGCTAAGTCCATTTTAAAGGAATGAACGAATGCTATGCTGTACACATATTGCCCAACTATGGCGTAACATGTGCCTGCGGTCTTACATAGAAGTGTATCCTCTCCTGTGAAGGAGCTGTGCCTTCTTAGTATATGAAAGTGCTTCTTTTTCCATGTATTGCTTGCTTCTTTAAGTTCTCTAAGGCTTTGCATGTCCTTGGGGCTTTTCAATAAGACCTTCTTCCTTACAAAATAAGTACATCTCCTCTCGATACGCGCCAATATGCCGTCTTTAGAGACAAGCTCTTTTATGTACAAGCGACGCTTCTTATTGCCTTTTTGAGTGAGATTTCTGTACAATATTTCTCTCATTTTAAGTATCCGCCTTCGCGGCCTCCATAAGTACTTAAAACTTTTTAAAGCTCTTGAATTAATTGGTAAAAAAAAATTCGCACTTTCTGTACCATATAAGTATACCACAAGAAGGGGGCAGCGTCAATGGACCAAATCTTACTTTTTTAACTCTTAATTCTTATGGGCGCCTATCTTGTTTTCATTACCGGCAAGCAGCCTTTTTATGTTACTCTTATGCTTGTAACTTATTATTATACAGATAGTTATGGCAAGTAGTACATTTTCTAGCCTATCGCCCATTAGAGCCGCTACTACGGGCAATGCCACCACTAAATGGAGTGACGCTAAAGATACATATTTGGTAAAAGCTAATGTTATGAAAAAGATTATGACCGCGGCTATCATGGCCTTCGGCATGAGTATTCCCAGTACCCCACAGCTTGTCGCGACACCTTTACCGCCTTTGAATTTTAAAAAAAAGCTCCAGTTATGGCCGCATACAGCACATAGTCCAAGCAAGGTGCGATACATCTCTATAGTGATGATCGCATTGTCATTATAGAAATAAGTTGCGATAAAAGTAACGGCTAGCACCCCCTTCAATATATCCACTATCAAGGTTATCAGCGCAGGCAGCTTTCCTACGGTCCTCAGCACATTTGTTGCCCCCACATTGCCGCTGCCCGCTTTGCGGACATCTATGCCTTTGATCTTTCCCATTAAATAGCTGGTCGGGATCGATCCTAATATGTATGCGGAAACCATACCGAGTAGCGCGTATATTATGGCCATTTCTTCTCCTGCTTATTTTTTATTCTTCTTCCGTTTTATTCTTATCCTTATCGGCACACCTGTAAGCCCCAGTTCATTCCTTAAAATATTTTTGATGCACTCTATATAATCACCTGAGACATTGCGCGGGTCATTGACCGATACCTCAAAAGTAGGCGGGGCCCCATCCTCCTGCTTCATGCCCTCTATCTTTATTAATTTACCGGAACGCACAAGCGGCACCTTATCGCTCATCTCTATTAGCTGCCGGATCCGCTTTATTTCATCGTCGGGAAACCTGGCCGTGATGTTTCTGAAGACCAGGCTTATAAGGGAGAATACATCCTCTAAGTTAAGGCCTGTTTTACAGGAGGTAAACAATACCGGTATGCCCCTGAGATATTTCATCTTTCTTACAAGCGCGTCCTGGTATTTAGCCATCTCAAATCCTGATATAAGGTCCCACTTATTGACGATGAGAAAAGAACCCTTCCCTGCCTCTTCCACAGAGCTTAGTATGCTCATATCGTCTCTTGTCAGCCCGTCATAAGCGTCTATCATGATCAAACTTATATCGCTTCGATCTATACTTTCTTTCGCCCTTAACATCCCGTAAACATCTACGGCGTCGTGTACCTTTCTTTTGTGGCGCATACCGGCCGTATCGACAATAATATAGTCGGTGTTCTGTCTCTTAAGATGTATGTCTATAGAATCCCTGGTAGTACCCGGTTCCTCGTGGACGATCACCCTCTCCTCATTTATTATCTTATTCACGAATGATGATTTTCCGACATTCGGCCTGCCGACTATCGCCACTCTTATGCCGGTCTCCGCGGGGCTTTCGTCGATCGACTGAGGCTTGATCCTTCCCGCGATGCTCTCGAGCAGCGTCGATATCCCGATATTATGGATCGCGGAAACAGGGTAAAGCTCGCCTATGCCGAAGGAATAAAATTCGCTTACATTCTCCTCCAATTTCTCATTATCCACTTTATTCACGACGAGCACGATGTCCCCGCCGGATCTTCTTAAGACGGACAATATCTCCTCGTCCAGATTCGTTATTCCGTCGGTCACATCGCAGACAAAAAGTATTATATCAGCGCTTTCCAGCGCTATCTCGATCTGCCTTTTGATCATGCCGGAAATATGGTCGACGCGCCCAAAATCCAGTCCGCCGGTATCCACCAGCTCAAAGCTATATCCTTCCTTTTTAACTAAAGCGCTCACCCTGTCCCTGGTGGTGCCGGATTTCTTTTCGGTTATCGAGTGCCGCCGTCCGACGATCCTGTTAAACAGCGTCGATTTACCGACGTTAGGCCTTCCTATGATCGCGATCCTACTTATGCTTGACTGTTTCATTTAACATCCTGTTTGTACGCACCAGATAATAGATGCCTGAGGCAACCGTGAACAAGGCCGCCGCGCTCCATATGATATTAGAATAATTGAACCTTAAAAGAACGGCCAGGATCGTCATCATCTGCAAAAAAGTAGTGAATTTTCCGATCAGGCTTGGTTTGAATTCTATGGACCCGAACATCATCAATATCGCTGAAGCTCCGGTAAGTATGAATAAGTCTCTTGTTAAAACTATTATGAGGACCCAGGGCGGTATCCTGAGATGGCCGGGCACGGTGGATACAAATGTAAGGGTTATAAAGCTTACTACGATCAGGAATTTGTCGGCGAGCGGATCTAAAATGGCTCCCAGCCGACTCGCCTGTCCGTACCGGCGCGCTATATATCCGTCCACTGCGTCGGTAATAATAGCCGAGATAAAAATAGCGATAGGCAGGCCGGCCAGCACAGCATTATCCGCGCGGTAATACAGCATGGATAATACAAATAACGGCGTCAGCAACAACCTTATAAAAGAGAATTTATTGGCAAGATTCATAATTTGAAGCTACTATATCACATGGCTATATCAAAGTCAATCATTTGGGGACGTGTGAGAAGGGGACGGTCCAAAAGGGGACAGGTCACTTAGATAGTATGGTGTGTCCCCTTTTGACACGTCCCCAAATGACACGTCCCCTTCTCACACGTCCCCTTTTTGCTACGGTTCATCCAGAAGAAGGATGTCCGCCTTCTGGATCAATGAAGCTGATATCATGATCTTCTGGTGTTCCCCGGAGCTCAGCGTGCCCATATCCCGCTCTTTAAAACGGCTCATATGAACGGCTTCCAGGGCCTCATCGACTTCGCGCTCATCTTCCGCGGTCACCATGGAAAAAGGATTGAGGTACGGATACTTGCTCAAAAGGATAAATTCATGAACTTTAAAAGGGTACGCTCTCGCGTCAGGCTGGGGAACATAACTCATCTCTTTGGCGAGGTCTTTCTGCTTAAAATGCCTTACTTCGGTTCCATTGATCTTTATACCGCCGGTCCCGCCGGTAAGGATCCTTATCATATTCTTTAGAAGCGTGGTCTTTCCCGCCCCGTTAGGGCCGACTATTGTCAGATATTCGCCCTTCTTCACGGAAAATCCTACGGAGCGCAGGATATCGCCGTTGCCGTAAGAGTATGAGAAATTTTCTACTTCTATAGCGAATTTTTCCATGTGGGATCAGAGGACCTGCTCGATATCTCTCAATATCAAGGTAAAGCGGGGGCCGGGGATGGCTATGTAATCGCCGTTCAAAACGTGAATATCTCCGCTTTTAACGGCATTTACCTTATCGATAGTTTTCCATTCCTCAATTAATCCAGGCTTGTCCTCGTCAGGGATATGCGGCGCCATCTCCAGTATTATATCGGGATTCATCCTCATTATAGACTCTACGGACAAGGTGGGATAACTTATATCATTATCGGAAGATACGTTTTCACAGCCCAGGATATCCAAAAGGTCGCTATAGAAGGTCTCTTTCCCCGCTACATATACATTTTCAAGCGAGCCTTTGTTTCTACTGACCGCTATCATTATCCGTTTAGCCGTTCTAAGCTCGGCTCTTTCCCGGAATGACTTTATACTATCCCGTTTATTATTCACTATCTCCCGCGCTTTATTTTTCACGCCGCATTTTAAGCCTATTTCTTCTATCGTAGTCAGTATACTGTCGACAGTTTGCGTGTTTACCGTAAAATGATCGATTTCCGTGGCATCAAAAAGTTTTTTTATCTCATCGTCATATTCGGACGGCGAGATCACCAGGTCCGGCTTCAGGAATATAATGGATTCGAAGTTAGTGTTCAGATATCCCCCTACCCTGAACTTATCATTCACATCCGGAGGATAACTGCAGAAGTCAGTCACTCCCACAACTTTATCCCCGAGTCCCAGCTCATAAAGTATCTCGGTTATGCTGGGAGACAAAGACACTATACGGTTATAGGTCATTTTTTGATCTTGCGCAAGGCAGGGCCGATAAAGAAATGTCAGGCAAAAAATTAGAATAAGCGTTTTTTTCATAAAAAATCTCATAGCTTCAACTCTTCTTTCGATAAATAATTATACCATAAAATGAGGTTAAAACGTAACTTTTCCTCCGCTGTCTGCACTACGTTGATACCCGGTATATCTTTAAAAACGGGAGGGGACAGACACTTTTTTTGAAGAGTTGGGACAGACACTTTTTGTAGCTATATAAGTAACCTCAAAAAGTGTCTGTCCCTGACAACGCCGCAAAAAAAGTGTCTGTCCCCTTCATGCTATTTAAGCTTCTGGATGCGCCAGGGAGGCCACCAAATGAACATGGCCCTTCCTATAACATTCTCTTGCGGCACAAACCCCCAATACCGGGAGTCCTTGGAGCTGGCGCTGTTATCGCCCAGGACAAAATAATCGTCTTCGGGGACATCGACAGGCCAACCCGACCTTCCGTAATAACCTTTATTATAATAGTGTATATTTTCGACCTCCGGCGGGCCATCCAGAGATTTTCCGTTTATGATTATATCTCCGTTAGAGATCTCGACCGCTTCTCCGCCTTCGCCGACCAGCCGTTTTATAAAATCCTTCTTCTCATCCTCGGGATATTTAAAGACGATAATGTCTCCTCTCATGGGCTTCCTTAATCCCGGCAGCTTGATATCTGTAAACGGGATCTTAGGCCCATAAAGAAGTTTATTGACCATTATCTTATCGCCTTCTTTTAATGTGGGCCTCATCGACCCGGAAGGGATCCTGAAAGCCTGAATAAAAAAAGCCCTTATGAATAACGCGAGAACAACCGCTATTACAATTGATTCGACCCATTCCCTGATTATAGCTTTAGTGCTATGTCTCATGATCAAGCCTTTAGCGCGGCCATAAAAGCCTTTTGCGGTATTTGGACTTTTCCGAATTGCTTCATCTTTTTCTTGCCTTCTTTCTGCTTTTCCCAAAGCTTTCTTTTGCGCGTTATGTCCCCGCCGTAACATTTGCCCGTGACATTCTTCTTTAAGGGCTTGACGGTGGACCTGGCTATTATATTATTGCCTATCGCCGCCTGAATAGCGACTTCTATCATCTGCTTGGGTATCAGTTCCTTTAATTTATCGACTATGGCGCGGCCTTTGAACTGGGCTTTTTCCCTGTGTATGATGGATGACATCGCGTCAAAGGGGTCTCCGTTTAAAAGTATATCCAACTTTACCATATCGCTCTCCTGGTAGTCAAGGAATTCGTAGTCAAGCGAACCGTAGCCTCTTGTAAGCGATTTTATCTTATCATAGAAATCCACTATGATCTCGGAAAGGGGCATTATGTATATCAGCTTGGCCTTCTTTTCTCCTATATACTCTGTGCTTATATACTCGCCCCTTTTGGATTCAGCAAGCTGCATCATGTTTCCTATTGATTCGCTCGGGGTGATTATATAAGCGGATACATAAGGCTCTCTTATCTCCTGGATAAGGTTAACCGCCGGCAGCTTGCACGGATTGTCAACCTCTACCATCTCGCCGTCTGTTTTCAGGATCCTGTATATTACGCTCGGGGTACTTACGACAAGATTAAGGTCATGCTCCCTCTCCAGTCTTTCCTGTATTATCTCCATATGCAAAAGCCCCAGGAATCCGCAGCGGAAGCCGAAACCCAGCGACGCGGAACTCTCAGGCTCATAATGGAATGACGCGTCACTCAATCTTAATTTCGCCATGGCGTCTTTTAAGGCCTCATAGTCTTTACTGTTTACGGGATATATCCCGCTAAAGACCATCGGCTGAAGTTTTTTATATCCCGGCAAGGATTCTTTGGCAGGGTCACTTGCCATGGTTATGGTATCCCCTATCTCTATTTCTCCGGCGTCTCTTATATTGCAAGTGAGATAGCCTACTTCCCCGCAGTACAACTTATCAATAGCCTTCGCCTTCGGCGTAAAAACACCTATCTCCAGAACCTCATATTTTTTCTTAGTACTCATCATAAGGATCTCATCGCCCTTGCTTATGGATCCGTTTTTTATTCTGACATAAATAATAGCGCCTTTGTATGTATCATAGCTTGAATCAAATATCAGCGCCTGCAAAGGATTGGACTCACTCCCGCCGGGAGACGGGATCCTGTTAATGATCTCTTCGATCACGCTTATCACATTGGTCCCCTCTTTGGCGCTGACAAGAAGTATCTCTTCTCCCTGCCCCTTAAGGAGATTAACGATCTGGTGCTTCACTTTTTCAGGCTCAGCGTTTGAAAGGTCTATCTTATTGATGACGGGTATTATAACGATATTATGCTCCATCGCCATATAAAGGTTGGCCACCGTCTGCGCCTGTATACCCTGAGCGGCATCCACAACCAGTAACGCGCCTTCGCAGGCCGCGACGGATTTTGACACTTCATAAGTAAAATCCACGTGCCCCGGGGTATCTATGAGATTAAGAATATACTCTTCGCCGGAGGTAGACTTATAGTGAAGCCTGACAGCGCTGGATTTTATGGTGATGCCTCTTTCCCGCTCGATGTCCATATCATCCAGCATCTGCGCGTGAAACTCCCTCTCCGTTATGGCAAATGTCAATTGCAGTATCCGGTCGGCGAGGGTGGACTTGCCGTGGTCGATATGCGCGATTATAGAAAAATTTCGAATTTTGCTGATGTCCATAATTCTGATTTTTGAGTCAATTTGAGGTTACGAGACGTTACGAGAGGTTACGAGAAGTTACGAAAGGTTACAGAATCCCTCCTACTTTAAGCTGTTCGCTATCCTCTTGCCCGCGTCAAGCAGCTTGAGCGCCCTCTTATCGCTTGCCGCCTCCGAGTATATCCTTAATATCGGCTCGGTTCCCGAAAACCTGAGAAGAAGCCATGTCTTATCTTCCAGGATAAATTTCACTCCGTCGTATGATTTTACGTCCACGACTTTTTTGCCTAATATTCTGGCCGGCGGCTTAACCTTCAGCGTATTCATAAGCTTCTGCTTAAGATGATCCGGATATCTTGTGTCTATGCGCCTGTAATAGTAACTTCCGTATTCTTTCGCTATATCCTTTAGTATCGCGGACAACTTCTTATTCCTGTGGCACATCATCTCAAGCACCAGAAGGCCTGAGAGTATTCCGTCTCTCTCCGGAATATAGTTTTTGTATCCTATGCCTCCCGCTTCTTCTCCTCCGATCAGGATATCGTTAAATCTCATAAGGTCGCATATATATTTAAATCCTACGGGCGTCTCGTATATCTTGAGGCCGTATTTCTCGCAGATCTTGTCTATAAGAACTGTCCCGCATATGGTCTGCACGACTGCACCCGTCATCTTCCTGTCTTCTAGAAAATGAAGCAGTAAAAGCGCGATCACCCTGTGCCCTGTCAGCACTTTGCCGTCCGGGC
Organism: Candidatus Omnitrophota bacterium; assembly: GCA_016783745.1. Classification (GTDB taxonomy): domain Bacteria; phylum Omnitrophota; class Gorgyraeia; order JAHIPI01; family JAHIPI01; genus BS750m-G14. The sequence goes on from JADHVZ010000006.1 coordinate 30,868, forward strand.
CGACTATAGCTACCCTGTCAACGTCTCCGTCTGTCGCTATGCCCAGGTCATATCCGCCCTTTTTCACGCCTTCCATCAAAGAGCCCAGATTCTTTTCGATAGGTTCCGGATTAATGCCTCCGAAATACGGGTCTCTATGGCTGCGGATAGTCACGACTTTATTCTTTGTCTTTGACAAGAGCTGCTCAGCAAAATTATACGCTGAGCCGTGCATCACATCCACCAGCACCTTGAATTTTCCCTTCTTCAAAGCCTTCCAGTCCAGGTACGATGATAAAAAACGCAAATGTGCCGGGCAGACATTTTCATATTTCAACAGCCCGTTCTTAGCAAACTTTGTCGTGGTGGTCCTTTTAGGCTTGGTCTTATACAGGTTTTTCTCTATTTTTCCTGTGATCCCCGGATCCGCGCTGCCGGAATAGAACGCCTTGTACTTGATGCCGTTATAATAGGGCGGGTTATGGCTTGCGGTTATCATGACACCGCCGTTCAGCTTTTTATCCTTGATAGCGTAAGAGACTGCCGGAGTCGGTGACGGCCTGTCGGTAAGGATAACACGGATACCGTTAGTCACCAGATTTTTAGCCACTATTTCCGCGTATTTTTCCGACATGAAACGGGGGTCATAACCGACTATGATCCTGATCACTTTTCCTCTATATTCTTTTTTTAGAAAATCGCTTATGGCCTGCGCCACGATCCTCACGTTTTCAAAAGTAAAGTCATCACTTATTACGGCTCTCCATCCATCTGTTCCAAACTTGATCTTACTCACTTTATTACCCCCTTAAATATTTTATCGCCTTTTTCATGTCAGGCGCGTTAAAAATGTATGTACCGGCTACAAGAATATTCGCGCCGGCTTTAACAGCTTCCCTCGCGGTTATTTTGCTTATTCCGCCATCGACCTGTATATCGCCTTTATAGATCTTTCTTAATTCTCTGATCTTCGGCATCATATCCCTCATAAATGCCTGGCCGCCGAATCCCGGCTCAACCGTCATGATCAGCACCATATCTATTTTTTTGAGATTCTTACGGATCATATCTATGCCGCTCTTAGGCTTTAGCGAAACACCGGCCTTTATGCCGGATGACTTGATGCGCGATAAAAGAGCGCCTATATTTCTCTCTGATTCCGCGTGGATGGTTATGATATCGCTTCCCGCCTTCCTAAACCCGTCTATATATTTAGAAGGCTCTTTTATCATAAGGTGCACATCAAGAGGTATGCTGGTGATCTTTCTTAAGTCACGTACCACCGAAGGCCCTATTGTAATATTAGGTACGAAGTGGCCGTCCATGATGTCGACGTGTATCATGTCCGCTCCGGCTGCCTCCGCTCTCTTTACCTCGCTGCCAAGTTTGCTGAAGTCCGCGGCGAGTATGGACGGTGCAATAAGTATTTTTCTAGCCATTGTTTTCTCCGTAATTACAAGGTCACCAGGTCACCAGGGGTTTTCTTATACTGGTGACGTGTGACTTTGTGACCTTGTGACTCATGTATTTTAACATTATAATTCATTCTTCACCTTCGCACCATTATTGAATAGATCCTGGCGATATCCTCGAGCGTCACTACCCCGCAAATCGCGGAGTTGCGCAATACCGGCAGCGCCTTGATCTGGTTCTCCTCCATCAAGCGCTGCACCTTAGTAAGCTTGTCCTCGGGAGCAACATAAGGCACTTTGACTCTCATTATGTCGGATAGCGGCGTAGCGGGACCACTCTTATGCATAGCAAGAATAATGTCAGATCTTGTGGCGAACCCCACCATCTCAGCGCCATCCATCACAGGGAAGTCCTCCTGGTGCGCATGAAACACAAGTTCAAGCACTTTCGAGATCGTTGTACCCTTATCAAGCGTCATAAATTGCGAATTAAGTATATCCTTTACTCTATAGCCTTTCAAAGTCTCCCTGACGTCAACATGGCTTTCTTCAGCCGACGCGGCCATGTAAATGAAAATTGCTATTAATATCAAAAAAGGGTGCCTGTAAACAAACCCTATATATCCGAAAAATATCGCGAATATATGCCCTATGTAAACCGCTATCTTTGTAGCTCTTCTGAAATCGATCCTGGTGGCAAGTATAGAACGCAGCAGCCTCCCGCCGTCCATCGGAAATGCCGGCAATAGATTAAAAACAGCAAGCACTATGTTGATCAACGGGACCATCGCGACTGTATGGCGCCATGTGTTACCTAATGTGGGATTGCGCAAAATACTCTTTGGCATCCACGGCGCGCTGCTAAGTATCAAATAAAGCAAGGCCGCTATAACGATGTTTGAAAGCGGGCCTACTATCGAAATAATGAATTCCTGCTTCGGGCTTTCCGGCATCTTGCTCATCGACGCCACTCCGCCTATAGGCAGAAGCGTGATGTCCCTTACCTTTATACCGAATTTCCTTGCCGCTAAACTATGGGTCAGCTCATGGATAGTCACGCAGATAAATACAATAAGCACAAGCACCATGGATTTCAACCCTCCGATCATAAGAAAAATGACCGGCAAAAAAAGGAAGGTAATATGAACATTGACGGATATCCCTAAGACCTTGAATAATTTAATAGATCCCTTCATGATTCCACGCTTATCGCCGGCGGTTTTAAAACGCCCGCGTTATCTCCTTTATTCTTTTACTCTCTTTTTCCACTGCCGGGCCTACTATGGCTATATTGAGAGATCCTTTTCTGAATACCCGCCGGGCGCTATCCCGCACATCATCAATAGTCACATCTTGAACCGCGGACAATATTTTGTTTACATCAATAGGTCCGTCACCCGTAACGGTCTTCTTGCCCAGCCACAACATGTGAGAGGCCGTATCCTCGAGAAGAAACATCAGATGACCCAGGTAATATTCCTTAGCCCGCTCAAATTCTTTGCGCGTTATAGGATCTTCCTTTATCCTTGAGACCTCCTTCATCATAAGATCGACCGCCTTAGCGACTTTCCTGTTATCCACACCCGCTTCTATCAGCGCGGCGCCTCCGTCAGCGTAATAATGCACGTGTGAACCGATGGCATAAGCAAGGCCTCTCTTCTCGCGCAATTCATGAAATAATCTGGAAGACATATTAGCGCCTAAGGCAACGTTTAAAAGATCCATAGCGTACCTTAGAGGGTTGTTACGTGAAAACCCGTGAAACCCTATCACTATATGTGTCTGCTCTGTGTCCTTATTAAGCAATTTTACTTTGGGAGAGCGCTGATCCACCTTCATCTTGTTATAATTATTCGCCTTGCCCGTTTTTCTGCCTGAGAACAGACTCGCGCATGAGTCGACCAGCACGTTCCAATCAACGTCGCCACAAGCCACAACAGTAATGCTGGAAGGGCTGTATGTCCTGTTTCTGTACGCCAGAATATCACGCCTGGTCACAGAATTTACGGTGTCGATAGTGCCCACCAGCGGTATGCCCATTGCCTGCTTAGGCCACATGAGCTCTCCCATGAGATCGTTCGCGTATTGGTCAGGCTGGTCCTTATACATCTTGATCTCTTCCAGGATAACAAACCGTTCCTTCTCAATATCTTTGAGGTCTATCTTGGCGTTCAGCACCATGTCGCCCAGGACATCGACACCCAGCTTCAAATGCCTTCCCAACACCTTGGCTAAATAACATGTGACTTCCTCAGATGTAAAGGCGTTCAATGAGCCGCCGATACCCTCTATGGTATTTTTTATCTGGGAGGTAGTTCTTTTCTTTGTCCCTTTAAATAAAAGGTGCTCGAGGAAATGGCTTATGCCCCTGTTCCTTGTGTTTTCATAGCGCCCACCCGTAGCTATCCATATCCCCAGAGCAACCGATCTCATCTGCGGCATACTACGCGCTATTATTTTTAATCCGTTATTAAGGGTTTCTGTATTATATTCGCACATACTATGTTTTAGTATCGTTGGCGCTTAAATAGCTTTGAAGGATCAACTGCGCGGCCATCTTGTCATCCACTTTCTTTCTCTTTTTTCTGCTTACATCCGCCTGTAGTAAGATACGGCTTGCCTCCATCGTCGTAAGCCTCTCATCCCAGAGTTTTATAGGTATATTGAGTTCGCCGTTTAAAAGCTCCACAAACTCATATGCCTCATCGGCCTTCTCCCCGGCTGTCCCGTCCATGTTTAGCGGAAGCCCGACTACCACCCTGGTGACGTTCATATTGCGTATGATCGCCTTCAAATGATCCAGATCTCCTGCCCGATCAGTTCTTGTAAGCACTTCAAGCGGTTGAGCCGTAATGCCAAGCGCGTCACTTATGGCAAGTCCTATTCTTTTTTTTCCGAGATCAAGAGCCAGTGTCCTCATAAAAACTTCTTAAGGGCCTTTTTATTTTTCATCTTCGCCACAAGTTTTCTGATATCTCCCGCCTTCTTTCTGTCGCAGACCAGAACCGCGTCATCAGTACATACTATTATCATATTCCCTACGCCCACGGTACCCACGATCCGGTCACTATCCGAGAAGATAATGCATTTCCTGGTATCGATACCCGCGTGAGAGCCAAAAACAGCGTTGCCGTTCTTATCCTTTTTGGCCAGCAGGGAGATGCTGTCAAAAGAGCCCACATCGTTCCATCCTAAATTTAAGGGTATGACGCGTATATTCCCGCTCTTCTCCAGCACCGCATAATCCAGTGACGTACCCTTGATCTTACCGTACAATTTCCTTAATTCCTTGTCAAACTTTGTCTTCTTTTTTCTCGCGGGCAGCATTTGAAGACCTTCGTGTAATACAGGCATATATTTTTTAAAAGCTGTAAGCATTACCGATGCTTTGAATACGAATATACCGCTGTTCCAGAAATATTTTCCGCTCGATATCAGGCGGGCGGCTTTCGCGGGACCGGGCTTCTCCACAAATCTTACCACCTTGCGTGAAGAACCGAAGGCTTCTCCGAGCCTACGACTCGGAGAGCCGGAAGGAGTTCCGGAGGCCTTTCCGTCTACCCCTATATACCCATAAGCGCTTTCCGCGGAGCGCGGTTTTATGCCGAGCGTTATGATAGCTTCTGTTTTTACCGCTTCTCTCACCGCGCGGCTGATCACCTTATAAAACCCTCTGCCATCAACTATAAGATGGTCGCTTGGCATCACGACGAGAACAGCGTTTCTATTCTTTCTATATGAAAGCAGGGCAGCAAGTCCCACAGCGGGCGCCGTATTCCTGCCGAAAGGTTCCTTGACAATAACGCTTTTTCCGACTCTTCCGAGCTGCTTTACCATATTTCCGGCGCTTTCCTTATTCGCTATTATGAATATATTTCCGCCGGCTATCTTTGCGGCCCGGATAAATGTATTCTGGAAGAGGGTATTCCGGCCTTGAAGCTTCAGGTTCTGCTTCGGATAAGCCGCCCTGCTCTTTGGCCACAGCCGCTCACCCTTACCGCCGGCTAATATCGCTGCGTAAATATCTTTTTTATTCATTATGTACAGCTTTTGCTATGCTTGAAGTAAATTTTCCGACTGCCTTATTAAGCGTACTCTTCCCCTCGTTCTCTCCTATCACTCTTATGAGCGCGCTGCCTATTATCACTCCATCGGCCACTCTTGAAATATCCCGCGCCTGCTTCTCATTGGAGACGCCAAAACCTACGCACACAGGCTTGTCTGTAAGGCGCTTGATCCTCTTAATATTCTTTGAGATATGCGATGGGAGCGCTGCCCTGGCGCCGGTAACGCCCGTAAGTGAGACATAGTATATGAAGCCTTTTGAATGCCTCGCTATGATCTTCAGGCGGTCGTTCGTGCTTGTGGGTGAGGCAAGAAATATCAAATAAAGATCTTGGGCCCTGGCTGCCCCTTCAAGCTCGGCTGCCTCCTCAGCGGGAAGATCCGGGAAGATAGCGCCGTCAACGCCGCATTTCACCGCGTCACGGACAAATTTCTCAACGCCATAATGATAGACAGGGTTCAGATAACTCATAAGAATGATAGGGATCTGACTCTTTCCCCTGATCTTCTTGACACTCTTTAATATTTTATGCAATGTAGTTCCTGATTTAAGTGACCTTTCGGATGATCTCTGGATGGTAAGCCCGTCAGCCATCGGGTCGGAAAACGGTACTCCCAGCTCGACTATGTCCACTCCGGATCTTTCAAGCTCTAAAACTATTTTTTCGGTCGCGGCCATGGACGGATATCCCGCGGTTATATAGACGATGAATGCCTTGCGCTTATCCTTGCTCAGCTTATTGAATGTTTTTTTTATTCTATTCATTGGTTACGGTTCTCGGTTTTCGGTTTTCGGTTCTCGGTTCTCGGTTGCAGGATTCTTCCCCCTACCCCCTACTACCTACCCCCTACTACCTATTATAAGTACTCTTTAACTATATCTATATCCTTATCGCCGCGTCCTGAAAGACAGACGATTATGATATTCTTTTTACTCAGTTTGGGCGCAAGCTTTGAGGCCTGATATATCGCGTGCGCCGGTTCAAGGGCGGGGATGATACCTTCTATCTCAGAAAGCATCTTAAAACCTGCGAGCGCCTCCTTATCGTTGACCGCCACATACGAGGCTCGGCCGGATTTTTTATAAAAAGAGTGTTCGGGCCCTACTCCGGGATAATCCAATCCAGCGCTTATCGAATGAGTGAAGTTTATCTGGCCGTCACTATCCTGAAGAACATAACTTTTGCTGCCGTGAAGTATGCCTATACCCCCCTTGATCAGAGTCGCGGCGTGTTTTGACGATGAGATCCCGGCTCCTCCGGCTTCAACGCCGACAAATCTGACCTTGTCCTTAAAGAACGGGTAAAACAGGCCCATGGAATTACTGCCTCCGCCCACGCAGGCGAGGAGATAATCCGGTAACCTTCCTTCCTCCTTAAGTATCTGCGCGCGCGCCTCTTTACCTATTACGGACTGAAAGTCCCTTACCATCTTGGGATACGGGTGCGGCCCTACCACCGATCCAAGAACATAGTGAGTTGTCCTTATATTAGTGACCCAGTCACGCAGGGTCTCGTTAATGGCGTCTTTTAAAGTCTTTGAACCGCTTGTCACGGGGATGACCTCCGTGCCCATAAGGGCCATCCTGAAGACATTAAGCGCCTGCCGCTTCATATCCTCCTGGCCCATATAAACGTGGCATTCGCATCCGAATAGCGCGGCGGCTGTCGCAGTGGCCACTCCATGTTGGCCCGCTCCGGTCTCCGCGATAATTCGGTTCTTTTTCATGCGCTTAGCCAGAAGCAACTGGCCTATGGTATTGTTTATCTTATGCGCTCCTGTATGCAGCAAGTCTTCGCGCTTCAGATATATCCTGGCGCCCTTAAATTTTTTTGTCAGGTTGCGCGCAAAATATAAAGGTGTAGGCCTTCCCGCGTACTTTTTAAGATAGAAATCAAATTCTTTTTTAAATCCGGGGTTTTTCTTCGCCTTAAGATACTCACGCTCAAGTTCATCCAGAGCGGACATGAGAGTCTCAGGGACATATTTTCCGCCGAATCTTCCGAAGTATCCTCTTTTACCGGGTAACATTGTATTTTTCCTTGTTAGACAGCATCATTAGGCCGTAGGTTTATAGGTTATATAGAAACTCACTTAACCGTACACCGTAAACCGAAAACCGTACACCTAAATAATGACCAGGCTCTGCTTCTTCCCTGTTAATGGGAAAGACAGCTTCAGTATACCGTCTTTGTGCTTAAAATTTATCTCGCTTCCGTCAAGTGAGACACTGTACGGCTTTCGTATTTCTATCAGTATCTCGCAATGACCGCCCGCGCTTCCGTGCAGGGCAAGCCTCAATTCTCTGTCCGTGCATGAAGCCTTAAGTATCTCAGCCGTGGAATACCTGATCTTCGCCCGCCTGGAAACAGGCACATTGAGCGGAAGAACATAAGAGCTCCTGTTGGGCATAAGAAGTTTATTTTCCTGCGGTATCGTGGCGGACTTATTTAGACCCGGGATCCGGAAGTTCAAAGTCACTTCATGCGGTTCGTCGTTGAAATTCGACACAAACAGGAATCCGTATTTTTTATTAGACCTCATCACAGCATGAACATCATTCACTGATGTCTTTATGCAACGCGGCAGATTAAGGATCTGCATAAAATGGTCTATCAATCCTATTTGATAATCGAGAGTATGCTTCACTGCGAACCCGAGCAAAAGCAATTTGCCTTTCTTTATCTTCTTAAGGATACCGCACGGTTTTCTGTCTCTGGTCCGCGCTACTACCCGTCTCTTTTTAGACTCAAATACCTTGATATCACCTTCTATCAAATAATCTTTTCCGGTGACAAATACCAGATTATCATTTACCGTCTCGCCTATACTGACATCAAATTCTTTTAACAAAGACTCTTCTCTTAAGAGCCCCATATTTTTATTAGGCGCTGTGGGATTCATGATAAGCGTTCCGCCTCTTTTGACGTACTCGGCTAATTTGAGTTGTGTCGCCTGATCCATATAGTCCATTGAAAAGACCCACATGGCGGGAATTTCCTGCAGATCCCTTATCTTCGCTCTTTCAATATCCACCAGATTATAATTATAACCATTGATCATCAGCAGCCTTGCTATTCCGTCAAAGAAGAAATTATCTCTCGCAAGAGCCATCTGGTCTATGACTGAACCTTTGAGATAACCGGTCTCATAATAAGGCGCATAGAGGCCCATTGCAAAATCATAATTTTTCTTTGTATCCGCTATCTGACTTCCGAAGGTCTTCACGAGATCACCGACATCCTCCATAGGCTTGATCTTGGAGTTCTTTTTTCCCTTACTGTCTATGGGAGCCTGCCATTCATGGTAGGTTCCTCTAAAACCCAATCCCGGCGGATTCAGCCCCCCGCAGAACATATACGCGTTAAGGCCGTTCAGGCCGTGCCCGATTGAGTATCTCATAAGTAAATTGATATCATTAGGATATATTCTGGGCCGGTCATTCATGCCTCCTACCTGGGCCTCCAAACAGACCCTGGGTGCGGTTTTATCGCCTATCATATTCAATCCCTCGGTCATGAGGATAGCGTCATGAAAATTTTCAAAGTTGAGATTTCTCATCTGATACGCGCCGCCAAAAATAATATGCGGCGTATATTTTATAAAATCCCTGTATTGAAGAACGGTCATCAGCCCCTGATTACCTCTGGCGCATATGTTATAGTCCCAGAACATCGGGATATTGGCTACGAAAGGAAGGTCGATTTTCGCGCCCTTCGCGCGCTTGGATAAAGAATTGTAGTAGCGGGCGTAAAAATCTCTATAGAAATGTACCCAGTCCCAGCATCTTCTTACGCCTTCTTCATCCACGTCACCTTTCGGCTGCGGGATCTCCTTAAAGCTCGTATGATTCGTGTAATACCTGTCGTTAAGGGCGGATAGCTCACCGCCATAAAGCGCCTTCAGGTATTCTCCGTACATCTCGGTCGTAGCCTTATTATAATCCGCGTCACCCATGACCCAATTCATCATGCCGATCTCGTTATCCAGCTGCACCATTATCACCGGCCCGCCTTTTGTAAAAGAGTTCTTATGGATTATCGGCAGGATCTTCGAATACCACCCGGATACGCGCTCCTGAAAAACAGGATGCATATAAGAGACCATGGCCTCGTGCGGAACATTCGATCCTTTTCTGTTTTTCGCGCGCGCTTCCTGGTAATTTTCCAGAAACCAGGGCGGGGTGCCTTCACCCTTTATCTCCGCGTTAGAAGTAGGGCCTATCCTGGCTATAAGATTAAAGCCGGCGTTTTTGACAAGCTTGATAAAATATATAAGATCCTTTTGAGGAGAAGTCTTACCGGTGAAATCAAACTGGCCTTCTTCATGCTCGTGCCAGGCCCACGGTATGTAAGTGCTTATAGTATTTAATCCCGTTTCCCTGGCCTTCCTCAGCCTATCCACCCATTTATCCTTCGGTATCCTGAAATAATGGATCTCGCCCGAATAGAGGAAAAAAGGCTCATTATTCAACAGGATCTTACCGTCTTTCAATTCGATCTTATTCCTGCCCATCGACTTCTCCTATATTTATTTACTTCTTACGAGTTCTATTCTGTCCACATAGATCTTTGATCTCTCTACCGGATATTTCGCGCGTATATCCAATGAGATCTCAATAACGCGGGAGAGCCCGAATATATTGTCTCCGTAAGTCACGCCGTCATACGGATCCCTTTTGAAGTCTTTCCATAGATCAAAGGAATATTTGTTCCATCCGCTCTTATTAAGGAAGATAGGGGGTGAATTATAAATTTCCCCTTCCCTGTCTTTTATATTTAGATGCGCAACATTGCTCGCGTGGCCGCTGGATCCGTTTGAATATACCCATAGGTTAACGGCATCGTAAGTGCTCCAATCCTGAGGATACAAAAAAGGCCGCCTTATTGTGGCATTGGCTCTTTTTGCTTTTTCGTTCGGTGTAAACTCGATTCGCATAGAATGTGTACCGTCGACCGCCAGTTCATCCGTCCAGCCCAATGCTACCTCCGCCTTACTTAAATGCATGAGATCCTCCGGATATGCGGTTTTAAATTTTATATCCGTATATTCAAAGTCATCCACTACCGGCACAAATTGGTAATCAGGATCATACTCCAGACTTTCGATCATCCTATTGGATTCATCCAGGTCTTTGAACGCCGAAAAAGGATTAAAGCTGCTCTTGGCGAAAAGATACCACGAAGTGCTGGAGATGCACAAGGGTTTATCCTGCATAAGCCAGCTGTCATATACAGGCGTCCCCTCATTGCTCGCATAAGGTAAACCTTTTGTGTGAGGAAAAGCCGGACTATCCGTAAGGCACCTGTCCAGTTCGTTTAAAAAATAGAGCCTTTCCTCTTCCCTGCCGGCCACTTCATATGCCAATACCATGTGCGCCGTACCCTCAAACCAGACAGCGTCTTTGTCGGGAAAAGGCGAATTCTTATAGGAAGATCCGAAGTCGAATCCTTCAACCTTTACGTCTTTGACTTTATAGAGCTGTGAGTTAAGCCCCTTATCAATGGCAAAATCCAGACTAACAGCGTAATCCTTTCCCAGGCTTAATACCGCCCATGAGGACAAATCCGTGGCAAAATTAGGATTGCGCCTGCCAAGGAAAAATCTTTTCGCTTTATCATCCCAGGCATCATCATCCAGCCATTTCTTTACTTCTTTCGCGGCTCTTAAATATTTTTCATCGCTTGTCAGGATGCCCAGATCTCTTAAGCCGGCATAACAGTCAAAATTATGCTCCGAAGATATCCAGACCATGGGATTACCGTTGCCGTAATAACCTCCTATTATTCCTCCCTCTATAGACTGCAGGGAAATAAGCCAGTCCGCTATATCTTTCGCGAGCGGAAGGAATTCATCATCACCGGTTTCATGATAATAATAGTTCGCCGCCATAAGAACCCAGGCACCCGGTCCGGCGGCCCGGGTCTCCGTCTCTTCTCCGTCTCGTTTATATACATCCGTAAAACCCCATATATCACCTTTTTCCTCAATGTGGGCCTTCCTTACATCATCAAAAAACTTGAGCAATAACCTGGCCCTGTCATAATCCCCTCTAAGCGTAAAAGCCATTGCTGCCAATGCCTCGTCATAAACAAAACAATCTTCTCCCTTTTCCATACTGGGCAGTAATCCGGTGCGGAAGAGGAGCCATTGCCTGTTAGTCCGCTGATTAGAAACCAGCCATTGATAAGCCTTATCCGCGTCTGACCACTCCTTATGGCCTCTTACAGCCAGGATATCCTGGATAGCGGGGGTCAAGGCTAAAGACCCGGCAAGGACGCAAATAATAATTAAGGAAATAATTAATATTTTTTTCATCATCTCAACAACTCTATGCTTGTCCTTGAATATTTTGCATAATCGGAATCCGGATGATTGTCGATTATATGCTGGTACTCTCTTATGGCCTCTTCTTTTGCCCCAACAGAAGCCAGGGATGACGCAAGTTCAAAACGCGCCATAATTGAAAAATCGCTATCAGGATAAAGGGCGATCATTTCTTTTAAGAAAGAAATTGTCTTCTGAGCCCTTGCGCCCTGGCTGTATACAGTAAATATACTGAGGGTCTCCTTTATAGCGCTTTGAGCCAGATCACTTTCCGAATAATTCACTATGAAATCGCGGAAGGCCTGAATGGCTTTGCTGTATGAACGCTTTTCTTTCAGCGCTACCCCTATCGCATATGCGGCATCATCCGCTAACTCACTATTAGGGAATTCGGCGATCAATCTTTGATACACATTGACAGCTTCATCATACACCTCATTCCTCTTATAGGAACTGGCAAGTTCCATTATCGCAAATGACGCCTCTTCCTGAGAAAGATTCTGTATCACATTATTCATATAAATGTTATATAATATCTTTGCGCGCTCAACATCGCCGTTGCTAAGCGCCAGCTCCGCTTTTTCCGTAAGCAGCGCCTTTACCTTCCCGGCATCGGTGATCTGCCCTATATTAGCGGCATATTCGCGTAAAAGGCGCCTGGAAAGCCTGACCTCTCCCTCCTCCTGCAATAATTCCGAATAGGTAAGCAGCGGCATAGCATTGCCTGTCGATTTAGCGTGCGCCATTATCTCTTTTTCAAGCCGCTCAAGAGCAACCGTCTCCTGCCCTACAAGAAGATCATTATATATCAACCATTCAAGATACAAGACCTTTAAATAATACTCCGCGCCTTCCGTTTTTTTCCGGGCGGTTTTCATATGACCCACCACTTTACTGAGGTGCCTCATCTTCTCCGCGTAATAAGTCTCCCACGATCCGATATGCGCCAGATGCTCTAATTTGCACCATCCCGCCAGCGCGGCGTAATAATGCAAGAGTCCGGAAAATTCTGAATCGGGATAAGAAGACATGTACTCCTCAAGATAAGAGGAAAGTTGATCGAATCCCCGCTTCTCCAGTAATCTACCGGCCAGATCTTCAAGCATATCCGGAACAGCGGGACTTGACGGAGTCAGATTTAACTGATTCTCAAGCTTTTCGATATCACTGTCTACTATAATATCTTCCTTCCAGACTTTTCTCAATGCGCTTCTTTTAACCGCGTTATAGGTACCCCGGCAATATTCTGATATCGCGAGCAGAAAATTCCTGAATATAGTGTTTCTGAACATCTGCTTGGCCGCGTAATATCCGCCTTTCGGCTTCCTGTCCCCCTTTACCAAGCCCCAATGCTCTTCCACGTTATCATCCTGGTTGTTTATATCACCGGCTTTGGACCAGTCATCCGCCCACTGGAATAATATGGCGCCTAATATGTGCCTATTGACCTTGGCTATCTGGTCGGATATCACATCTTCCTGCAATTTGGCGGTCCAGTAAGTGCTGTAACCCATTTCGGTTATAATGATGGGCTTTTTATACTTACGCGAGATCTCTACAAGCTCATCCACTGTCTTCTTCGCCAGGTCAGGATCATACATACCGCTACGCCAGTCAGATACACCCAGGTAAACGTTGTACCCTAGAATATCCAGGAAATCCGCACCCAGTGTCTTTGCCTCTTCATCAACTATCAGGGTGGCTGCGGTGACAGGCCTTAGCGGATCCTGCTTCTTTACGGTCTCGTACAGTTCTTTAAGGAAACTATTTACAACATCCTTACCGTAGGCCTTGATGACATCCCCTTTTCCGGTACCGTATGTCCACGGCGCGTCATTCCATATGCTCCACGCATAAATGCACTCCCTGTTCTTATCCCTTCTTATGTTCCTTACAGCTTCTCTCTTCAGCGCCTGAAGCTGGTAAGGTGAAGTGAAGTCCGTCCAGTCTCCGGGAAATACTATTGTTTCAATGACCTTTATGCCATACTTATCGGCCAGGTCAAGGATGAATTCAGGGGGCATGCCGTACAGTCTTATCGTATTTATTCCCGCCTCTTTGATGCGTTTAAAATCCTCTTCAAAGACCTCGCGCGGTATTTGAGAATAGTGCCGCACTTTCGGATACTGGGTGTCATATGTCACGCCTTTTATAGCATCAGGTTTTTTCGGCAGCAACACAAGAAAGATGAGTATCGCAAAAAAGAGCGCCAACAATCCCAGAACTAATCGCCTGGCAATCCGTAACCGGCCGCCTTCTATCTTGTTTTTACTTTTTAACATTATATTTTCTACTCCGCGTTATTTGTGAAAATGAAATCATCGATGTAGGCGATGTCGCCCTGCATATTACCGACATCCTTTCCAAACGCTATGCCTAAATTATCAAGTTGAGACAGATCCACTTTACCGCTGATCTGAGCAAGCGGTATCATTATCCTCTGCCACTGGGCAGTCAGGTCAGGGAGCCTATATCTGATCTGAGGGTCATAATCCAAGGCGTGGCCATCCCTGACCAAAAGCTCCATTTTCTCGCCGCCACTTTCGCCTTTTGCCCAAAATACAATAAATTTATATCCGGAGGCATCCAGCGACTCTACTTTTTTTGGAGTTGTCGTTATATCTATCGTAGAACCCAGATCCATCGCAAAACTGCCCCAGGCAAGCTCCGGTTTAACGCCAAGTCCGTTTACAAGCCTGAAGGAATTATTGCCGGAACGGACATTCGCCGTATTGTAGCCGAGTGAAACAGGATCATAGACCCAGGAAACAGGAAACTCGTTTACATTTTCCCAATCAGGTTCCAACGCCCCGTATACACCTATTTCGCCGCCTAGATTATTCGGCCACCCTTCAAAATCAGCGACGATCAAGGCATCATCCGACACCGCCGCCTTCTCCGATTCCACCATAGGCTTTGAGGGTATTGCGGGCGGGGCTTTCGGTGTTTCTACTTGACTACTTTGCGCGGTTTCCGGCTCTGAGATAGGCTGTTCCACCTCAGCCTTTTTCCCGCATCCTGAAACCGCGAATAACAGCACAAAAAGGAGAACACAAAATCTATTCATTATCATAATTACCTCCTATTGATAATGCACGTATATTATACATAAATCAATGACAAAAGCAATACCGAATTAACGGTATTGCTTTTGCAGAAACAGGATGTATTTTGCGGCGATTATTCGCCGTTGTTAAACATGAAATCGTCTAAATAAACGATCTCGCCTTTCAGGTTGCCGACATCCCTTCCGAAAGCTATGCCAATATTGTCAAGCGCTGCCAGATCAAGCTTGCCGCTGAACTGCTGCAAAGGAATAACAACCTTCTGCCATTCAGTAGTGGCATCCGAAAGCTTATGCTTGACCTGCGGCATATAGTTAAGCGCATGCGCATCTCTCATAAGAAACTGCAACCGCTCTCCGCCTTTTTCGCCCCGTAACCAGAAAACCAGATATTTAAATCCTGAACAGTCAAAAGATTCCACTCTTTTAGGGATAACTGTTAGATCCGTTGTCGGACCAAGATCCATAGCAAAACTTCCCCATGTCTCTTCGGGCTTAAGCCCCAGGCCGTTTACCAGTCTGAATGATTGTCTTCCTCCGTGGACATTCTTGATATCATAAGTCGGCGTTATGGTCTCATAGACCCATGAATATGGTACACTCGCTATATCATCCCAATTCGGCTCGAGCGATCCGTAAACACCTACTTCACCGCCCAAATTATTAGGCCAGCCCTCGAAATCCGCTATCAAGACAACGCCGGCCTCGGCCTCAGTCACCACGACCTCTTCCATTTCCGTCAGCTCGCTTATCAGATCATCCTGTCCTATAGCAGTATTTACAAACAGGAAAGTCGCGACTGCCAGAAATAACGCAAAAAATGTTCTTCTTACCATGTCCTACCTCCTTTGTTATTTTTTAAAATTTTACTACTCCTCTATAGCCCCTTGATTTTGTCTGTATCATACCAAAAGCCTGAGACACCGCTTTGTAGCCGCTCTTTTGATCCCTGAAAGCGTCCACTATTCCCCAGTGCTCTTCTATATGATTATCCTGGGTCAGGGGATTTCCCGCTTTATGCCATCCATCGGACCATTGGAACACTACGACCCCGGCTACCTTTGTACCCGCAGCCTTTATTTGCGCTTCCACTACTTTACCCTGACTGTACTTTTTACAATAAGTGCTGTACCCTGTTTCCAGGATCAATCCCGGCTTCTTTTGCTGTATACTGCATATACGTTCTATTTTGCTGACCTGCTTCTTAGCCTCTCTCAGGCTAAATCCCCCATTGAACCAGTCTGTGATCCCTACAAAAGCATTAAAACCCAAAACATCCAGAAAACCAAAGCCTATGTCCTCGCCCTCTTCTCCCAGTATATTAGAACCTGTCACCGGGTGATCAGGGTCACTTTCTTTGATGGCATCATATATTTCCTTCAAAAAAGCGTTTACTGTCCTCTTGTCATACTTTTTAAGTATGGATCCTTCTTTGCTCCACCTGAAAGGCATATCGTTCCATATGGACCACATTAGTATAGCCGGGTGGTCTTTATCTCTTTCGACATAGGCCAGAGCTGTTCGCTTCAGTCCCTCAAGGTCAGACTTGGAGTTGAATTTCGTGCCTCCGCCCGGATAACATATATTTTCGATGACTTTCAGTCCGTACTTATCCGCCAGGTCTAATACACTTGTAGGGAGCGGCGCGTATGTACGTATGGTATTGATGCCGGCCTGCCTCATCATCTCGAAATCCTTTTCCCATACGCTGAAAGGTACGCTCTTAAAATCCTGCTTTGGGCCGTAGTCTAAAGAGTAGCTCACGCCTTTCACATAGAAAAGCTGGCCGTTTACATATATATTTCTTTCATCCCAGGTTATCTTAGCGGGTTTCTTGACTTTATCCTGGCAATCCGCGACATCTACCCCGGATGACAGGAGGAACGCGAGACACAAAAAACCGCTTAATATATTTCTGATCAGCCTAACCATACGTCCACTATATGTGTTTTGTTATCGTTTCTTGCTCTTACAATTTTATGTTTCTGCTCAATACCGTCGACTATTATACGCTTTACGCCGCTTTGGACTCCCATGGGGTTTTTAATAGTGATCTTGTACTTATCCCCCCTGAAAAGTCTTGTTATGGAACATTTTTTCCAGTGCGAAGGTATAGAAGGGTCTATCCGCAGTCCATTAAACTCTCTGTGTACACCTAAAAGATATTCTGTAGCGGCCAGGTATGTCCACGCCGCGGTGCCGGTTATCCAGCTAAAAGCTCCCTCACCATATCTGTAAGGATGTTCCGGGCCTATTAGATATTCCGCATATACGTAAGGCTCTGTCTTGTAAAGATTCATGTCCTTCTGGCTGCTCGGCATGATCTTCCTCATGCTCTCATACGCCTTGTTCCCGCGTCCTGCCATGCAGTCAGCGACTATCTTGAACGTCGCGGCATGGCAAAATACGGCGGCGTTCTCCTTGGTACCTTCGGAAAACATGGTTATCCGGCCAAGCTTGGGATTGTAATTAGAGTAAGCCGGAAAAAAAAGAGCTATGCCGTGTTTTCCGTCCAGGTACTTATCGACTGCCTTAAATAATTTTTTCCTCCGTCCGGCAGTCGCGACACCACTTAAGACCGCCCAACTCTGGGTGTTTACGAATATCTTACCCTCACTATTTTTAGCTGAACCGTATATGGTATCGCAGTCCGTAAATCCGCGCAAATACCAGCTTCCGTCCCAGCAGTGCTTATTTATACGTTCGGTCATGATTTTAGCGCGGTTTCTGAATTGTTTGGCCTTATTTCCGTAGCCTATGATGTCCGCCAGCTCCAATAAAATACTGTATGAGCGCACAAGCGCCATTGCCAGCCAGACACTTTCACCTTTTAAGTGCTTTCCTGCCGCATCTATGCCGTCGTTCCAGTCCGCGTGGCCGATCAGCGGTAAGCCGCGTTTTCCGGTATCCGTAAATGTAAAATTGAGATTCTTCTCAAGATGCTCGAACAAAGTCCCCTCGCCGTCCCTAACGGCGCCACCCTTCCAATGTACATCCTTCCTGGTAGCCTTTTCTCTCCAGGCGTCTTTCATATAGGGGAATCTCTCAAGAAGGATCTTCTTATCGCCTGTTTCTTTCACATAAGCCGAAACTGTCGAAGTCAACCAGACGGGGTGATCCTTATTTGGCGCGAAAGCGGCCGGACCCCTGGTAGATGACCAGCCCGGAGCGCTTGAACCATCCCTTCTTATAAGGGTCGCCAAGGTGGCTATTTTACCATACGCGTGCTTCGGATTTATCGACATAATGCCTTCGGCATCCTGGCACGAATCCCTATAGCCCCTTCCGCCGGAACCTTCATGGTAGTAAGACGGAGACCTGGACCACAGATTACAGATATACATCTGGTACTTTACCCAGATATTTATCATAGTATTAAAATTTTTGTCCGGAGTCTCTACGGTAACATTATCAAGGATCCTATTTTGCCACAGTTTTTTGGTCTTTTCGAATTCAGACTGAGCGGTTTTGACATTTCTGTATTTTGAGACTATCGCTTTTGCTTTATTTTTATTGTCTGTCTGACCCAATATAACCGCGAAAACTTTTTCCTCTTTCGGGCCAAGCCCGGCCTTAAGGCAAAAAGAGCCTATCCCGTCCTCCCCCGAACAGATCTCTGAAGATATATACCTGTCGGACGACACGGATTCCGGACAGGACTCATTGTTATATCTTCCCAAAAATCTGTCTTTCCTCGTCGCGTAACCACTGGCCGGCAGGCTTGAAGCCAAGAAAGCTACAGAGTGAAACGGCTGTATATTATTCGCCTCCCACATAGCGGTCTTTCTCGCGAATATTATCTCATCTTTTTTGTCGTACCATACCCTGTTATAAAGGTTCATAATATTTCTATAGCGAAGCTCCATATGGTAATCGCCCATAAGCCACTCGACATAAGGGGCAATAGTAAGGCTTCTCTTCCTGGATGTAGTGTTTTTAAGCCTGACAAGCCAGATCTCACAACTGTCTTCAGGAGGCACAAAGTATGTGACTTCAGATTCTATTCCGTGATTTCTTGTCTTTATCGCTGTATATCCCAGGCCATGCCTGGCTTCAAAAAAATCGAATTTAGCTCTTACCGGCTGGTATGTAGCGCCCCAGTATTTTTTTGTTTTATTATCCCTTAAATATATATATTTACCGGGCCTATCCTTATGATAATTTTGCGGAGCCCAGCGCGTTGTCCTGTCAGTCCGGCAGTCTTTATAAAAACTATAACCTCCGGCACACTGCGAAATAACGCAGCAATAATCATTATTAGTCAGATAATTTATCCAGGGCCGTGGCGTCTGGGGTGTTTTAATTATATATTCCATGCCGTCTTTTGAAAAATTTCCGTATTTCATTCAGCTTCTATCTTTCCCTCTCCTTCAGTAATTTGTTTGCCTTAGGAGTAGCTTCTCTTATCACTTCCTCAACATCAGCTGTCCCGTTAAAGACCAGATCCAGCTTAGGCGATAGATATAATTCGTTTACTTCACGCCATTTAATGTGAAAAGGTTCGAATACGACATGTCCTACGGCTTCATTAAGCATACCTTTATTTTTTGGCGGACTATCGCTGCCCGCAAAGTACGGGCCTAAGGCTATTGGCTTAAGGGCCGGCTGCGCCAGTCCCATTTCAGACAAAAATATTTGAGCTTTATCACTCGTCAGGGCTTTTACGATGCTCCACGCAAGTTCCGGATATTTAGTGGATTTGAGCACGCAGTAACCCGATCCGCCGGTCCCGAATTTCCTTATACCGGAAGGGCCTTTGGGAAACATGGCCACATCCCAATCAAAATCCTTTATGTTGCCAAACATAACGCTTTCCCAGAAGCCGGACTGATACATGGCAAGCTTCTGTGACATAAATAACTGCTGTGCGCCCATGCCAAGGTTACCGAATTCAACCGGGCTGGGAGAGACCTTATGTTTATTGATAAGGTCCGAGTAAAACTGTAATCCCTCTATACTTTCCGGCCTGCCCAGAGTGAATTCCCTGGGGTCTCCCACGTTATCTACTATGCTGCCGCCGTTTGAATAAACAAAATTTTGCCAGGTCCAACCGTAAAAACCGTACTGCGCCACCCTTCCGTTTTCATCCAGCTTAGTAAGCGCCTTTGCCTTGGAAAGCATATCATCCCAGGTCCAATCATCAGCAGGATACGGTATGCCGGCTTTGTCAAACAAGCGCTTGTTATAAAATACACAGGCAAATGGCGCCGTGTCTCTGGGTATGCAGTAAGTCTTACCGTCCTTAGTAAATCTCTCGATCATCTCCGGGAAAAAATCGTCCACATTAAATTCTGTATCACTCTCTATGTAAGGCTTAAGATCCAGAAAAGCATCCATAGCCCAGAAATTCACAAATATATTTGATTCCACAAACATGACGTCCGGAGCCGTGCCGCCCGCTATTCTTATGAGCAGCTTGTTTGTGTAAGACCCGGCCGGTGTGTGCTCAATTTTAGCGACTGCTTCCGGATGGCCTTTTTGCCATTCATCGATTATCTTGTTGATTATCTCTATCTCATCCGGCCCGCCCCATATAGCGACTTTGATCACAGGCTGTTTGGAAGAAGTGCCGCATCCGGCCATATTGAGTAATGAAAAGACTGTAATAAGGGTAAGTATAAAAAAAACAACTGGCTTTTTATTGATGCTAAATCTGCTCATTTTTTACCTCACATTTATTTCTATGTGAATTTTCGATATAAGCAAAGAGGTAAGTATTATAACATAATCATTGAAATTAGTCAAGAGCCTTAATAATGCTTATTATCCGCTCCATAAGCTTTTTATCCTTTTTACCCGGGATTAGCTCTATGGAGCTGGATATGTCTACTCCATAAGGCCTTACAGCTTTTATAGCTTCCTCTATATTATATAGAGAGAGGCCCCCTGAAAGTATCATGGGTATGCCCAGGCTCCTGGCTTTAAGCGCAAGGCCCCAGTCAAAAGTCTTTCCTGTGCCGCCGTAAGCCTCTTTAGAGTAAGTATCCAAAAGGCAGGCGAAAATATCCTTATAATCAGTTATGGGCTTGAGGCTTTTTTCGTCTTTGATCCTGAACGCCTTTATCACCTTCCACCGCAACAGCTTAGAACAAAAAAGCGGGTTTTCATCGCCGTGAAGCTGGAGGGCGTCTAAAGAACAATTTCCGGCAATTCTTTCAATATTAGACAGGTCTTCATTCACGAAAACGCCGACTTTTAGAACGCTTCCCTTGAGCCCCTTTATGATGGATCTGGCTTTTTTCGGATCCACTTTTCTGGGGCTTTCAGCGAATACAAAGCCGATCGCGTCAGCGCCTAAGTCCACAGCGCCTTGCGCGTCTTCCTGATTGGTTATACCGCATATCTTGATCTTGGTCATTATTCTATTGGATAGCTGGATACTGATGTTACGAGACGTTACGAAAGATTACGTAACCTCAATATAATTACCCTATTAACTCCCTCATCTTTTCTCCTATGTCCTCGCTGCGCATCAGGGCTTCGCCTACAAGCACCGCGTTGATCCCGAAAGACCTTAAATATGAGATATTCTCCTTTGATTTTATGCCGCTTTCGGAGACTATCACCTTACCGCCCGGGATCATCTTTAAAAGGCGGGGTGTGGTCTTTATGTCGACCTTAAAGGTATGCAGGTCTCTATTGTTTATGCCTATTATATCACACCCTGAATCCAGCGCTTTTTTGACGTCTTCTTCGCCATGCACTTCGACAAGAAAATCAATGGAATACCGGCTGCCTATTTCCAGAAATCTTTTTATTTCCTCGACCGACAGCAGGTCCGCGATCAAAAGCGCGGCGTCTGCTCCCGCTAAAACCGATTCGTATATCTGATATTCGTCTATTATAAAATCTTTTCTTAAAATAGGCAGGGATATACCCTTCCTTATTTCTTTTAAATATGACAGCTTACCCTGGAAAAATTTCTTGTCTGTAAGCACTGATATAGCCGATGCGCCATTTGCCTGGTATACAGAAGCTATCTTGACAGGATTAAAATCTTCTCTTATCACTCCGGCTGAAGGGGACGCCTTCTTCACCTCGGCTATAAGATGGATCTTGTGGGGTTTGCTTAGTGAGTTTTTAAAAAGATTCTTTGGGCGGGGCGCTATACCCTCAAGCCTCGCTATCAGATCCTCCTGAGGGGCCTTTTTCCTGGATCTTTCTACTTCCTTTCTCTTCGTTTCTATTATCTCGGTTAGGATCATCTGCCGCTCTCGTCTATCAGCTTGCGCAATGTCTCAAGCGCCTTTCCGGAGCTTACGCATTCCGCTGCTATCTTTACGCCTTCCCTGAAATCGCCTGCCTTGCCGGCCATATGTAAAGCGGCGCCGGAATTTATCAACACCATATCAAGGCGCGGGCCTTTATCCTTTCCTTCCAGTATCTCCAGCACAGCTTTCTTGTTATGTTCTCTACTCCCGCCTCTTATATCTTCCAGGGAACCTTCTTTAATGCCAAAATCTGACGGTTCGATAGTGTGTGTCTCGACCTTCCCGTCCTTAAGTTCCGACAGCCTGGTTTTTCCTTTAATTGATATCTCATCCAGGCCTTCATATCCATGGACTACAAATGCCCTTTCAGAACCCAGTTTATTGAGGGCCTCCGCCATTACCTCCGTCAATTCAGCCTTAAAAACGCCGAGCACCTGCATCTTCGCGCCGGCGGGGTTGGAGAGCGGGCCCAGAATATTAAAAATAGTCCGCGTCTTGAGTTCACTTCTTATCTGTGCCACATTTTTCATCGCGGGATGAAAATTCTTAGCGAATATAAATCCTATGCCTATCTTTTCAATAAGTTCAGCGACCTTCTCAGGCGGAATATTTATATTAACACCGAGCTCCATCAGTATATCGGCGCTTCCGCACTTACCGGTAAAGGATACATTGCCGTGCTTGGCCACTTTCATGCCGCAGCCGGCCAGAATAATGGCAGAGACCGTAGAAACGTTTATATCATTAAACGGCGCGCCGCCTGTGCCGCATGTATCGATAAGATCCTTTTTAGGCACGGAGACTTTCGTCATTTTGTCCCTCATGATCTTCGCTGCCGCGGCGATCTCCCCGGGACTCTCCCCCTTCGCTTTAAGGGATAAAAGGAACTCCTTTACATCATCACTTCCGGCTTCTCCGTTCATTATCTCGCTAAAAACGGCTTCCATCTCGGCGCTATCGAGATCGACTTTCTTTGACAATACACGTATGGCTTCTTTTATCATTCTAACTCCCTATTTGATCTGCAGAAAATTATTAAGGATCTTTTTCCCTTCGCCGGTCAATATCGATTCAGGGTGAAACTGTACGCCGTATATATGATGGTCCTTATGCTTTAAGGCCATTATCTCTTTTTCCTTTGTCTCGGCAGTGATTAAAAAGCAATCGGGAAGGGAACTTCTTTCCGCGATAAGCGAATGATATCTTGTAGCTTCAAAAGGGTTTTTTACACCTTTAAATATATCTCTTCCGTCGTGCATAATGGCCGATGTCTTACCGTGCATCAGTTTTTCCGCCCTTACTATGACTCCGCCGAAGACCTCCGCTACCGCCTGATGGCCCAGGCACACCCCAAGGATAGGTATTTTACCCGCGAAGGCCCTGATGGCAGGCTCTGATATACCGGCATCCGAAGGATAGCCCGGCCCGGGAGATATTATTATCCGCTCCGGATCCAGTTTTTCCATATCTTTAAGATCTATCTTGTCATTACGATAGACTTCAAGTTCCGCCCCAAGCTCACCAAGGTATTGCACCAGGTTATACGTAAACGAATCATAATTATCTATTACCAATATCATCTTACGCTTCCTCTATGGCCTTTATCAGCGCCATTGCCTTATTCAACGTCTCCTGATATTCCTTATCCGGATCGGAATCAGCCACTATTCCCGCGCCCGCCTGGATATACGCCTTGTTCTTCTTGACCAGGATAGTCCTTATAGTGATACAACTGTCTATATTCCCGGAAAAACTGAAATAGCCGACACATCCTGAATAAGTCCCGCGCTTCAGATTTTCGAGCTCATCAATGATCTCCATAGCTCTTATCTTAGGGGCGCCTGTCACAGTGCCCGCCGGAAACGATGCCCTTACCACATCATATATGTTACTGTCCTTTGACAATCTGCCCGTGACATCGCTGACTATGTGCATGACGTGGGAATACTTCTCCACCTTCATCAGTTCGCCTACGCGCACACTGTTAAACCTTGATACCCTTCCAACATCATTCCGGCCAAGATCCACTAGCATGATATGCTCGGCCCTCTCTTTTGGGTCCCCCAGCAGCTCTTTCTCAAGCCTGCTATCCTCGCTCTTGTTTCTTCCTCTCGGCCTTGTACCCGCGATCGGCCTTAACTCTATTTTGCCGTCTTCACATCTTACCATTATCTCAGGGGATGAACCGATAAGCTTGATGTCTTTGAATCTTAGATAATACATATAAGGCGAAGGATTTATAGAACGCAGCTGTCTGTATATACTGAAGGGGTCTTTTTTTCCAAGATCGGCTTCCAGTCTTTGAGATAGAACTACCTGTATGATGTCCCCGTTCTTTATATACTCCTTTCCTTTTCTTACGATATCGCCGAAAGAATTTTTTGTAAAATTCGATCTTATCTTAATTTTGCGGTTTACGGTTTGCGGCTTACGGTTTACTTTCGTGTTCTTCAGAAGCGTTTTTTCTATCTTAGCTATCTTCTTCAGGGCCTCGCTGTACGCCGCTCGCGGGTTGCGCTTCACATGGACGTTTGAGACTATCTTTATCTTATGCATAATATGGTCGAATATCAGAAGCGTGTCGGTAAGTACAAAAATGCAGTCCGGCACTTTAAGATCGTCCGGATTCCTGTCAGGCAGTCTTTCAAAAAACCGAACCATATCATAACCGATATAGCCGACAAGGCCTCCGCAAAAACGGGGCAGCCCCTTGATACTTACAAACTTAAACTGAGACATCAGATTTTTTATTTCTTCAAGCGGATCCGAGTCCGCCTTATAGCGCCTGAGCTTCTCACCCTCCCTTATCTCCACATCCATTCCCTTGCTCCTGAATACCAGTGAAGGATTTGACCCTAAAAAAGAGTACCGCGCTATTTTTTCTTCACCCTCTACGGACTCAAGAAGATATGAATAATCTCCGGAGTCTATTTTTAAAAAAGAAGATACCGGCGTCTCCAGGTCAGCGCTTATTTCCTTATATACGGGAATGACGTTCCCTTTTTTTGAGAGACCGATGAATTCTTTTTTACTCGGATATATCATCAATACACCTTGCCAGGATCAAAGACTTTCTCTTCTACTGTTTCCAGTCCGCCTTCACCCGTAGCGCGCCTGTAGTAGCATGTAAAGTAGCCCGCATGGCAAGCGGCGACTTTTTGTTCGATCTTAAGGAGCAGTGACTTTCCCTCGCAATCCATAAGCGCTTCCTTGAGTATCTGGATGTGACCCGAGGTCTCGCCTTTCATCATCAGCCTGCTCTTGGACCTGCGAAAAAGATACACCTTGCCTTCCTTGAAAGTCATCTCAAGCGACTCCTTGTTCATATAGCATAGCGTCAGCACCTTGCCGGAATCACTATCCTGAATAACAGCAGGAATAAGTCCGTCATCGTTAAATTTTAGTTGTTCAATAAATTTGTCCATGTTTGCTCCTTAGGTAATGATGATATCCGCTCGGTCGCTTAACAAGGATTCCACACATGTTAAATGTGCTCTCGAATCGTTTGTTATTTCGCAGAGACGGTTTTCGGTTTTCGGTTTTCGGTTTTCGGGAAAAGAATCCGAGAACCGCTAACCGAGAACCGAGAACCGAACAACATGAATTTGCCAAATAAGCTTACTGTTAGTAAATCACAAATAACAAATTACAAATAACAAACAAATAACAAGCACCAAATTCCAAACACATTGTTTTGAATTTTGAATTTGAGATTTTGAATTTGTTTGTGATTTGTTATTTGAAATTTGTTATTTCCGTATTTTATGTAATTAACACGTATTTCACTTTTTATTTCAAATTCGGACAATAACCCCTTTATCACGCAAGTATTCTTTCGTTTCCTGTATCGTATATTCCTTAAAATGAAAGATCGATGCGGCGAGGGCCGCGTCAGCCTTGCCTTCTGTCAGCACTTCGCGCATGTGTTCTATATTGCCGCATCCGCCTGAAGCTATGACGGGAATGTTTACGGCCTCGCAGATACTTCTCGTCAGTTCGATATCGTAGCCGTCCTTTGTGCCGTCAGCGTCCATGCTTGTAAGAAGGATCTCACCGGCGCCCAGATCCTCCACCTTACGGGCCCACTCTATAGCGTCTATCCCCGTCGGAGTCCTGCCGCCGTTAACATATATCTCCCACTTCGCGCCTTCATCCTTTTTTCTCTTCGCGTCTATCGCCACCACTATGCACTGGCTTCCGAATTTATCCGAAGCCTCCTTCACGAACTCCGGCCGCTTGACAGCCGAAGTGTTAATGGATACTTTATCACAGCCCGCATTGAGCAGGTCTCTTATATCATCAATATCTCTTATCCCGCCCCCGACCGTAAACGGCATAAACACGCATTTTGCCACACGCTCGACTACATCTATCATGATCTTGCGCTTCTCATGAGAAGCCGTTATGTCCAGAAACACAAGTTCATCGGCACCTTCATCATTATAGACCTTTGCCTGCTCTACGGGGTCTCCGGCATCGCGCAATTGGAGAAATTTTACGCCCTTTACCACTCTACCCTCTTTCACATCAAGGCACGGGATTATTCTTTTTGCAAGCATATTGAAATAGCCTCCTTTAGATCAAGCGCGCCCTCGTAAAGCGCCTTCCCCACTATTACGCCGTACAGATTCTTCCTGTCGAGAGCTTTAAGTCTTTTTATATCATCTAATGACGATATTCCGCCGGCGGATATTACTGAAATATTGACCTTGCTCAAAAAATCATCCAGCCCGTCAAGATTCGGGCCGCTCAATGTACCGTCCACGGTTATATCCGTGTATATGACCGCGAAGGCCCCGAGGCCTTCTACTTTCTTTGCCAGATCGATAGCCTTTACAGTCGACGCCTTAGTCCAGCCTTGAAGCATTACAAGACCGTCTCTGGAATCGATCGATACGATTATTTTCTCTCCGTATTTATTTATGGCATCCTTTACAACGTCGACCTCTTCCACGGCCTTACTCCCCAAAACCACCTTTGAGGCACCGGATTTAAAAGCTCCGCTAATGTCTTTCTCGCTTCTAAGCCCGCCGCCAAGCTCAACGGGTATGCCGACTGCTTTTACGATTTTCGCGACCGATCCCGAATTCTTCGGCTTACCGGCCAGAGCGCCGTCCAGATCCACTATATGCAGTGTACTTGCCCCCTGATCCTGCCAGTTTTTCGCGATCCTCACCGGATCATCGGAATAAACCTTTACCTGCTGGTAATCTCCCCTTGTTAAACGCACTACCTTTCCGTCCTTCAGATCGATGGCCGGTATTATCTGCATTATAACCTCATAAAATTCTCCAGAAACTTTAATCCCGCTTTCTGGCTTTTCTCGGGGTGAAACTGGACAGCGTACAGATTCTCATCCCAGACCATGGAGGCAAAATCCCCGCCATAGTCAGTAGCGGCCGCGACTATGGCGCTGTCTTTCGGCCTTACATAATAAGAATGCACAAAATAAAAAAATGAATCCTGCTCAATACCGTTAAAAAGAGAACATCCGCTTTTTTTTATCTTTACCTGATTCCATCCTATCTGCGGCACCTTGATGCCTCCTGAGGAGAATTTGACTACATCTCCTTTAAGGATACCCAGGCCTTCGCATCCGCCGCCTTCTTCGCTTCTCTCAAAAAGCAGCTCATACCCTAAGCATATTCCGAGATATGGCTTTTTTCTCTTTATCTCGTCCTTAAGCGGCTCGATAAGGCCCAATCGTTTAAGGGCGTTCATCGCGTCCTTAAAAGCGCCCACTCCGGGTAGTACTATCTTAGCCGCCCCGCTCAAGTCCGCGCCCTTCTGGGTGATCACGACATCGCCACCTAAATATTCCAGGGCCTTAGATACGCTGCCTAAGTTGCCCATCTCATAATCAATAACAGCTATCATTCGTCCGCGATTATCCCTTTTGTGGATGGAATTTCTTTTCTTCTGGGGTCTATCTGAGTAGCATGGTCAAGGGCCACGCCAAATGCCTTGAAAACCGCCTCAAGCACATGGTGCAGATCACTTCCTGTAAATATCTCAACATGCAAATTTATGTTAAGCTTTTTAGCGAAACTGTCAAGGAAGTCTAATCCGTCATTAAACGTATAACCCTTTTCCTCGCCCAGCGCCGGTATGATTGTCTGAGGAAAATGTTTTTCAAACGCAAACCGGTTGCTGATGTCCACCACCACCTTTGCCCTTGCCTTATCCATTGGGATTTCCGAAGAACCGAAACGTTTGATGCCCTTACAATCCCCCAGCGCTCTTTTAAAGGCCATGCCCAAAGCAATGCCTATATCCTCATTAGTGTGGTGCATATCCACATTTAAATCGCCCGTCGCCTTCAGCTCAAGATCAAATAGCCCGTGGAAGGTAAACAATTCCAGCATGTGATCAAGAAAGCCTATACCGGTCTTTATGTCGGAATCCCCATTACCGTCTAAAACCAGTTTGCCGGATATATCAGTTTCTTTTGTCTTTCTTTGTATTTCAGCGGTCCTTGGTTTCATGGATTGACCTTTCTTGACATATTTTTTAGGTTAACGGTGTACGGTTTTCGGTTTACGGTTTTCAAAATCCCACGGTTGTTCCGTAAACCGTACACCGAAAACCGTAAACCTTCACTTAAACCTCACCTTGATCGATTCCAGATGCTTGGGAAGGCCTTCCATCGCCGCGAGCCTCTCCAGGCTTCCGCGTGCCTTCTCCAGCCCTTTTTTTGTATAGCTTATTATGTGCGAGCTTTTTGTAAAATCACTCAGCCCCAGTCCTGAGAAAAACCTCGCGGTCCCGCCTGTGGGTAGTACATGAGAAGGTCCGGCGACATAATCCCCTACGGCAGTAGGTGAATATGAACCTATGAATATAGCGCCCGCGTTCCTTATCTTCTTTATGACTTTCTTAGGGCTTCTTATCTGGATCTCAAGGTGCTCAGGAGCCAGATCATTGATGGCATCCACCGCCTCATCGAGATTCTTCGCTAAGATGATATACCCCTGCTCTACTTCCTTCTTCACTGTCTTCGCCAGCTTTTTTGAGGTAGTCACAAGCACAGAAAGCCCGCCGTAATGTTCGCCCTGAGCAAGAAGATCCGCCTTTACATAGTCAAAATTCGCGTGCTGGTCGGCGAGCACCACTACCTCGCTGGGGCCGGCTATCATATCTATGCCGCAATAACCGAAAACCTGCCTCTTCGCCTCAGTCACGTATTGATTCCCGGGGCCCACTATCTTGTCGACTTTCGGAATAGTCTTTGTGCCAAAAGCCAGCGCGCCGATAGCCTGAGCTCCGCCGATCTTGTATATCTCATCCACTTTCAAGAGATTCGCGACTACTAATATGTGAGGGTCAACGCTCTTATATTTATTAGGAGGCGTCGCGAGCGCCACTCTTTTTACTCCGGCAAGCCTCGCCGGCAGCACCGTCATATAAACGCTTGAAATAAGCGGCACTGTTCCGCTTGGCACATATACGCCGACGGAATCAAGCGGCTGATACTTTTCCCCCAGCACTACACCGTCGTCATCTTTTATTTTCCAGGACTTTCTGATCTGCTTTTTGTAGAATCTGCTTATATTATCTATGACAAGTTTAAGATTTGTCACGAAATCCGGGCTTATATCCTGATATGCGCCGTTTGTCTCACTTTCGGATACTCTGAGTTCCTTAGGAGCCAGCTTCACCTTGTCGAATTTCCTGGTATATCTTAAGATAGCGTCGTCTCCTCGCAGCCTTACGTCTTCAAGTATCTTTTCGACACTCGCGGCTACTCTTTTATTTTTCGTAAAATTGCGAGAACATAATCTTTCGTATCTTTTACCCGTAACTTTTATAAGTCTCACTTTTCAAGCTCCTCCCGCACTACATCGCCCGCCTTCTCCAGCGCCTCGTCAAGTTTAGTCATATCCTTGCCTCCGGCCTGCGCGAAATCAGCCCTTCCTCCGCCTGAGCCGCCCACTATTTGAGCTATTTTCTTAATAACATCGCTCGCGCTGACTTTATCCGTGATCTCTTTGCTGACGGCGCACACAAGGGCCACTTTACCTTTGACTTCGGATCCGAGGACAATGATAGACGCTCCTATCCTGTTTTTTATATTGTCGGTCATAGTCCTCAATGAACCGATGTTCATATTCTGAAGCCTGGAAGAGATCACCTTGACGCCGTTTATCTCCCGTGAACCCCGGATCAACTCATCTATATTCATGGATGCGCGCCCGCTTTGAAGGTCAGAGACCTCTTTCTCAAGGCTTCGTATCTTTAATGCGGCGTCTACCGCCGCCTTGACTACATCTTTCGGCGATGTCTTAAGGGCTAAAGCCACATCGCTCATAATATCCTCATCTGATTTTACGCTTCGATACGCGCCCCTGCCGGTAAGCGCTTCTATACGCCGTATCCCGCCGGCTATAGAGCTTTCGCTCGTGATGCGGAAAAGCCCGATCTCACCTGTCGAGTCCAGATGAGTGCCTCCGCATAGTTCTTTCGAGTAATCCCCGACGGAGACCATACGCACACTCTTGCCGTATTTCTCCCCGAAAAGGGCAATAGCCCCCTTCTTTTTTGCCTCTTCAATCTTTAATTGCTCGCCTTTTACTTTTATGTTTGCCCTCACAAGCTCATTTACGAGCCCTTCTATTCTGTCGAGTTCGCGTTTTCCCGCTGACTTAAAGTGTGTGAAGTCGAATCTTAACCTGTCCCTGGCTACAAGCGATCCGGACTGCTTGACATGCTTGCCCAGGACCTCTCTAAGCGCGTAATGAAGCAAGTGAGTCGCCGTATGATTGCGCGCTATATCCAGACGTGAATCCCTGTCGACTATAGCTTTGACCTTACTCTTTTCGCTTATGCTGCCTTTGAGGACCTCGCAAATATGCACTATAATGCCCCCGGCCTTCCTGGCGTCATCAACCCTTACCTTTACTTTCTTGCTGATAATGACCCCGGAATCACCGATCTGCCCTCCGGCTTCACCATAGAAGGGAGTCTTATCCAATATGAGCTCTATTTTTTCGCCTTCTTTTGCCACTTTTACCCTTTTCCCCCTTGCAACGATCGCCGTAACTGCCGCATCTGATCCACAAGTCTTATGGCCGGTAAAGTCTGTGGGCTTTAATGCCTCTGACAGCTTCTTAAGCGCATCCTCATCTCTTGAATTATCGAATATCGAAGACTTAAGTTTGCTCTTTGATCTGGCCAATTTTCTCTGCTTTTCCATTGCCTTCTCATACCCCTTTTTATCTATTGAGAGGCCTTCTGACTTAGCAAGCTCCTCGGTCAGCTCTACCGGAAATCCGTATGTATCATATAATTTAAAGGCATCTTCACCCGAAAGCTCGCTTTTGCCGCTCTGTTTTAAATCCTCGATAATACTCTCAAGCACTCTTGTGCCTTCTTCAAGGGTATTCTGAAATCTTTTTTCCTCATTCAGGATCACATCCGCTATGCCCTCTCTCATCGTCTCAAGGGCCGGATAGGGCTCCCTCATGACCTTCGCCACTGACGGAACAAGTTTATACAAAAACGGTAGTCCTATACCAAGCTCTTTTCCGGTCCTGAAGGCCCTTCTTATGAGCATCCTCTCTACGTATCCTCTTCCCTCATTCGAAGGCAAAATACCGTCGGAGATCATAAATGAGACGGCTTTTATGTGGTCCGCTATCGCCTTGACGCGCGGATCATCATGGGCACATTCACTTCCGGTGAGATCCCTGATCACTCCGGTAATAGGCGTAAACAGGTCTGTCTCAAAATTATTGGACACACCCTGCATCACGGCTGCCACTCTTTCAAGCCCCATTCCCGTATCTATATTTTTACTCTTTAAGGGTTTAAGCTTATTTTTGCCGACTCTGTTAAACTGCGTGAATACCAGGTTCCAGACCTCCACAAACCTATCGCAGCCGCATGAAGGTTCGCAATCCTCGCCCTTATTACATCCCGCATCTTTCCCCTGATCGTAAAATATCTCGCTGCAGGGCCCGCAGGGCCCGTTAGGCCCTTCTTCAGGGGCGTTTGCCGGCCAGAAATTATCATCCGCGCCGTAGCGCTTTATTTTATGTTCAGGGACCTTTATTAGATCCCTCCAGACTTCATAGGCTTCTTCATCGTCTTTGTAAACGGAGACCCATAATCTCTCCGGCGGAAGCTTAAGCTCCTTTGTCATAAATTCCCAGCCCCATTCAATAGCTTCCTTCTTAAAATAATCCCCGAAAGAAAAATTGCCGAGCATCTCGAAGAAGGTGTGGTGCCCGGCTGTCTTTCCGACATTATTCAAGTCACCCGTCCTGAGACACTTCTGACAGGATGTAGCGCGCTTAAATGAGATATTGATGCCCATGAACTGCTCCTTGAACTGGTTCATGCCGGCACCGGTGAAGAGTACGGAGGGGTCATTAGCGGGAACTAATGAATCGCTCGCGACTACCTTATGCTTTTTTGATTTAAAAAACTTAAGATATTTAAGTCTGATCTCGTCTGCTGTCATACGTCAATACTTATCACTTGGCCTGGTGCATTTTTTTGATGAGGATATTGAATTTGCCTGCCAGGTCGTTTACGGAATCATTCTTTCTGAAATGAAGAAGATCCACCTTCTCTCCCTTCACAAGCTTATCGATGGTCTCTTCCATTTTATAGACAGGGCCCGCGATATGATGCGAAAACCTTATCCCTATATACGACAAAAGGATCGCCGTTATTACAACAAGGGAGGTCAACGCGTGGACCGAAAAACTGAGCGTGCCCTGAATATCGACATCCGCGATCATTGTCTCACCCATAATACGCTGCATAGCGTAAAGATAGGTCTTGTTTACTATATATAGCGAGCTTCCGAGCAATACGATCGGAATGATCGCCAATAACAGTAGTAGCACTACAAACTGTAGCTGGATCCGCTTGTTTACCAAATAATGTGTACGCCTGTTCCATGGTATCATCATCGCTTCTTTCCTTCCTGGCCTCTTTCTTAAAGCTGAAACTGGTCTATTTTTTTATCCAATCTAACATTGTATATTTACACCATCTGGTTTCTTATCTCTTTTTCTATTTTTTCAAGCACCTTCGGGTTTTGCTTGAGAAATAAGCGGGCATTCTCCCGTCCCTGGCCTATCTTTTCTTCTCCGAAAGCTATCCAGTTGCCGGTTCTTTTAAGAATGCCCATGCTTTCGGCCGCATCCAGAACGCCTCCGGTGCGGGAGATGCCTTCATCAAACATTATGTCGAATTCCGATTTCCTGAATGGCGGGGCTACTTTATTCTTGACCACATTCGCGCGGACCCTTGAGCCCACGATCTCATCACCTTTCTTAAGTGAACCTATTCTTCTGAGATCGATCCTGACCGAAGAATAAAATTTCAAGGCGCGGCCTCCGGTTGTGGTCTCCGGATTGCCGAACATGACACCTATCTTCATCCTTATCTGGTTGATGAATATAACGCAGGTCTTTGATTTGCTTATACAGCCTGTGAGTTTTCTAAGCGCCTGGCTCATCAATCTGGCCTGAAGCCCCATGTGAGACTGGCCCATCTCGCCTTCGATCTCAGCTCTTGGGGTAAGGGCCGCTACAGAGTCAACTACTACAACATCAACAGCATTGCTGCGGACAAGGGTCTCGGCTATGTCCAGCGCCTGTTCCCCTGTATCAGGCTGGGATATCAATAACTCATCAAGATTAACGCCGATTTTCTTAGCGTAAGCAGCGTCGAAGGCGTGTTCAGCGTCTATGAAAGCGGCCTGGCCGCCCATTTTTTGCGCCTGTGATATTATGGACAATGTAAGAGTTGTCTTGCCGCTGGCTTCAGGCCCGAATATCTCTGTGACCCTGCCCCGCGGTAAACCGCCGACGCCTAACGCCATGTCCAGAAGCGCGGTTCCGGTAGGAATGCTGGGGACATTAACCTTAAACCCATCACCTAACCTCATAATGGAGCCTTTGCCAAACTGCTTCTCGATCTGATTAATGGCCAGGCCCAGCGCTTTAGTCTTATTCTCTTTTTCGTCCTTTTTATCCTGAACCTCTTTGACCTCTATGACTTTGACCATGTAAACACCTCCTAATTTGTCTTAATAATATTAGACTGTTATTATACATCCCTGCTAACTTTTTGTAAAGTGTATTATTGGGCATTTCAGCTCATATGCATCACCTCCTCACCTATATATACGTTTGAAACGGCGATTTCTTACATTATTTTTTAAAAAAATACGCAAAGGCTTGTCTTATGCTTGATAATAAGCTATAATTAGATATATTCGATCAGAAAGATGAGGCGATGAAACCTAATAATGTAAGCGCGGAGATCATAGCTGTAGGAAGCGAGCTGCTTCTGGGGCAAATAGTCAATACAAACGCGGCCTATATTTCAACGAAGCTTTCCGAGATAGGCATAGACCTTTTCCGCCAGTCAGTCGTTGGAGATAACCCCGAGCGGCTCACGGTTGCCCTGAAAGACGCTTTAAGTAAGTCTGATATTGTGATAACAAGCGGCGGGCTGGGGCCCACAGTTGACGATATAACTATGGCCGCAATAGCAAGCACGGTCTCCCGCCCCCTGATATTAGATGAAGAGATATGGAAGAGTATTAAAGATTTTTTTAAAAAGAGGCGCTTAAAAATGCCGCATTATGTATCAAAACAGGCGCATGTGCTTGAAGGTGCCCTGGCAATAAAGAATCCTGTAGGGACAGCGCCTGGGGTCATAATCGAGTACGGAAAAAAAACTATCATAGCCCTTCCCGGGCCTCCGCGTGAATTAAAACCCATTCTTGAAAAATCTGTCATCCCATATTTAAGAAAGAAATTCGGGAAGCGCTCGATCATACTCACTCGCTCTATCCGGACTGCGGGACTGCCCGAATCTTACGTTAATAAAAAGATCAGAAAGTTTTTGATGATGTCAGGACAGGTGACTGCCGGTATTTATTCCCGTCCGAATGAGGTGGATATAAAAATAACCGCGAAAGCCGTAGATAAAAAAAGGGCCACCGCGAAAATAAAGAAAGTTGAGAAAAATATATTGAGCATTTTAGGAAAGGCGGTTTTTGGATTTGATGGTGACACGCTGGAACTTATTGTAGGAAAAGAACTTACAAAAAAACATATGACGCTCTCTATCGCCGAGTCCTGCACCGGAGGGCTGATATCCAGCAGGATCACAAATATCTCAGGAAGCTCCAAATATCTGGACAGGTCTATTATAACATACAGTGATAGATCAAAAATAAAAGAACTCGGCGTTAAGAAGGACCTTATCGCCAGGCATGGCGCGGTAAGCAGGCCTGTTGCTGTAGCAATGGCGAAAGGTATTCGCGGCAGGTCAGGTTCTGATGTAGCTTTAGCCGTTACGGGTATTGCCGGGCCTTCTGGCGGGACAGAGGAAAAACCCGTGGGGTTGGTTTATATAGCACTGGCAAAGCAAGGTAATGTGCGCTGCGTAGAGCGCCGTTACATCGGTAATCGAACTGATATTAAATACCAGGTATCGTCAGCCGCTCTGGAGTTATTAAGGAAAGAGCTCCTCAAATGAATGATAAAATACGCTGCTTTATAGCGATCGAGCTATCAAAGGAGATAAAACAGGCTCTGGAAGAGATCGAGAGCAAGCTGCAAGAGACGATTCGCGGCGTTAAATGGGTAAATCCGGATAATATCCATCTTACCTTGAAGTTTTTAGGTAATATCGAAGCAAGCGCGGTTGAAGATATAAAAAAGATCTTAGATGGCGCTGCATCCGGCGCCGGGCCTTTTAAAATAAAACTTTCAAACGCCGGAGCCTTTCCGGATCCGGCCAGGCCTCGCGTAATATGGATAGGTATTGACGAAGGCACAAAAGAAAGTACTGATCTGGCGGATCTGATCGAGCAAAAAGCTGAGCCTTTAGGTATTGAAAAAGAAGGCCGCCCTTTTCATCCGCACCTGACTTTAGCCCGGGTTAAATTTTTAAAAGATAGGGATTCCGTTAAAAACGCCTTCACTTCCCTGAAAGTACCGCATGCTGAGATGACTGCCCCAAAAATCACACTCTTTCAAAGCAATCTTACCCCGCAAGGCGCTGTTTACACACCCATACATCAGGTAGAACTAAAAAAATAAGGGTAGATACGAAGTGTATCTGCCCATTACTTATAGGACAGCTTCTCATTAGAGGGCTATTGAGAGCTGTTCCTATTTGGTTGATGTTTTTTTATTCTATTGTTTGGAATGGAGTCCTTTCAGCTCCGGGGGTTTTGCTGCTATTTGAGATCTTAGTACTACTTCTCCTTTCTTGCCCAGTCTATGGGGTTTTTAAAACTCTTTGGTTAATGGTTAAATAAAAAGACATAAAAAAAACTAACTTTTACAACATTTTTAACTATTTCCATCTACCGTAGAGTGTACCATATGATATCTGAAAATTCAAGTGATGAAATCTTACTTTTTTATCTTTAACTAATTTTACTTGAGGAACGTTCTAGCTATCAAAAATACACATACAGCCAGGTAGGAATACAAAGCTGAAAGAATATCATCTGCCATGATTCCCCATGCGCGGGGTAAGCGTTCCAACTTTCTGGCGGGATAGACCTTGAATATATCAAAAAGCCTGAAAAGCGCGAATCCCGCTATGAAAAATAACGGCGACTGCGGGATCAAGATATAAAGCAGTAATATTCCGCATACTTCATCGATGACGATCCTTTTATCGTCTTTTTTGCCGAATATATCCTCCGCCTTTCCTGCTGTAAAGAATCCCAGAAAAAGAACAGAGATAAATGCCGCCAGGCTCAGGTAGATACTATGCCTGACTAATAAATACACAATAACGCCCGCAAGAGTTCCCCATGTGCCCGGCATTAGCGGCATGCATCCGACAAAAAAGAAGGTGGCTATTAACTTAATGAGATTCTTTCTCATAAAATATGTCTTTATTCCGCATAAAAAACGATACACCGCTTACAACCGTCAAGATAACGGTAATAAACATGATTATAAATATCCCATTATCCATGCGGTTCAATGATATTTTTGTCCACATATTATGATGATGCCCGTATTCTACTAATATTATATATACCAATATAGCGATTATGGCTGTCATCTGAGAGACAGTCTTGTGCTTGCCGGCAAGCGTTGCCTCTATGACCTTACGCTTCCGAAGCGCCATAAGGCGTATCCCGGTTATGATAAATTCCCTGAAAATAATGATCATGACCATCCAGGCCGGTATGAGGCCCATCTCCACAAAGGCGAGAAATGCCGAAAGTGTAAGGATCTTATCGGCGACAGGGTCCATGAATTTTCCGAAGTCGCTGACCATGCCGCGTTTCTTCGCTATATAGCCATCGAGGTAATCTGTCAGCGCGGCGGCGATAAAGACAACAAGCGCGATCACCTTATAGATGATCCCATCAGCAAACAGGAAGATCAGGAATATGACGGTAAGTAGTATGCGTGATATAGTGAGGTTATTAGGTAGATTCATGATTTCGGTTCTCGGTTAGCGGTTATCGGTTCTCGGT
>JADHVZ010000046.1 GCA_016783745.1 Candidatus Omnitrophota bacterium
ACGTGAATTTTGTCTTTTCATTTTATACCTCCATGTTTTGGCCACGTTATTAGAAGCTAAATAATAGACTAAATGAGTGCGGCACTTTATTAAGTGCGAGAATATCGTTTTAAAAAAAATATTAATATTTTTCATGGTTTTTGATGCCTTTGATCGCCTTGTCTTCGGGATGTTAACCTACCCCTACTACCTACCCCCTAAATCTCCTCCGTGACCCTTAAAACTTCCGAAATCGAGCTGATGCCTTTTACCACCTTCTCGATCCCGGCTGTGCGAAGTACCTTCATGCCAGCCCGAATAGCCTCATCCCTTATCATGGTGGCGGAGGATTTCTGGGCGATGAGCATTTTAATCTTGTCGTTCGGCAGCATCAATTCGTATATTCCCTCACGGTGCAGGTAACCGCGTTGTTTGCATTTTCTGCAGCCCTTCGGCTTATAAAAGATGATCTTCTTCCCCTTGCGCTCCGCCGCCTGCAATTCATCATCGGTGATCCCTAAGGATTTGATGATCTCAGGCGTAGGGGCATATTCTTCCTTGCATGCCGGACACAGAATACGCACAAGCCTTTGAGCCAGTATGCCTATTACCGAAGACGATACAAGAAACGGCTCAACACCCATATCTATGAGACGGTTCGCGGCGGAAGGCGCGTCGTTTGTATGAAGTGTTGAAAACACCAGATGCCCTGTAAGCGCGGCATGAATAGCGATATCGGCGGTCTCTTTATCGCGGATCTCACCGACCATGATTATATCAGGGTCCTGCCTTACGATCGCGCGCAGGCCCGTGGAAAACGACAGCCCTGCCTTCACATTCACTTGCGATTGCCTCACGTTCTGCAGCTCGTATTCAATGGGGTCTTCTAAGGTTATCACGTTTTTTTCAACGGCGTTTATATCGTTTAAAGCCGCGTACAATGTTGTTGTCTTTCCGCTCCCGGTCGGGCCAGTGACTAATATTATTCCATATGGCCTTTTTATAAGATCCAAAAATTTTTCAAGCACATCTTCCGAAAAACCTAATTGCTGCATCTTCAGTATGCCGCCGGAACGGTCAAGTATCCTGATGACCACGTTCTCGCCGTACAGTGTGGGAAAAGTGGATATCCTCAGATCTATATCATTCTCGCCGATGTTCATCTTTATGCGGCCGTCCTGCGGCAGCCTTTTTTCAGCGATATCCATATTCGCCATTATTTTTATACGTGATATGACAGCGGCCTGCTGATCTGATGGTATGCTTTGGACAGCGTGCAGTACGCCGTCTATCCGGTAGCGGCAGCTCAATTTATTTTTCTGGGGTTCGAGATGGATATCAGAGGCGCTCATCTCCGCGGCTTTACTCATTAATCTATTCACCGTATCGATGACAGGAGACATGCTGGCGGCTTGCTTTAACGATGCCACCTGATCTGTTGACTTTTCCGCATCACGCGGCATCTTCATGGTCTCGTCCATAGGTATGGCTTCAGATCCGCCCATATTCTCATCCATTGGCGGAACTACAGAGAGCCCTATAGTATTTTGCTCTATCTGATCCGCGGGTGCCTTCATGGGCGGTTCTGCCGGCGCGCCGGTTTCGCCTTGATCCGCCGCTTCGTCTTTGGGGGGCTCCGGCGCTTCCTTGCGAACATAATATTTATCAATGGCGTTACGGATATCGCTAAGGCATCCAAAAACAGGCCGTACCCTCATGCCGGCTCGCGACTGCATCTCATCTATCGCCGTTACATCTAAGGGGTTTGCCATTGCGACGGTAAGGGTATCAAGCACTATAAAAAGCGGGACAGCGGTATATTTAATGGATAATTCTTCCGGTAAAAGTTCTATGGCTTTTTCTTCTATTGTCACTTCTTTGATGTCCAGAAACGCCAGGCCAAGCTGCTCACCAAGGGCCTTTGCTATCTCCGCCTCGGACACCAGGCCGCGGGAAACAAGCGTCTCACCCAGAAAGCGCTTTGTGAACTTCTGCTCTTCTAAAGCTTCCTCAAGCTGAGCCTGCGTTATCGCTCCCCTGTCAACCAGCAATTCACCTAATCTTTTCTGGTGCTTGGCCATGCTGCCTTTCTAATTGATCGGTTTGACTTCCTCCCAGAACATATCTTCAAAAAGAGTCACGAGCGTCATGAGGGGTTTTTCATCCGCTAAGTATTCCAGCTCATCTGAAGCCTCTTCCTCCTCGCCTACCGCGCCCTTCTTCCTTAAGGAATACACATGCACTCTTACCTCAAGGGGATCAGAGCCCTCAATGATCTCTCTTTTTATCCGCCATAACATCTCGTTTAATTTCATCGGCTCTTCATCGACGGGCGGGTATAAAGAGTCGCCTATTTCGATTAGCTTTTCCTTTGTCACATTAAGATTTTTTATTCTCTCCATCTCCCACCTGGCCAGGCCCGTGGCGGTTATCAGATCCTGAGAAGTCGAGGAGGCTATGAGTGAATGGGAAAACAGCTGCATTATCGGGACAAAAAGCACAGCTATTACAGTCAGCGTTATGAGGAGTTCGATGTAGGTGAAAGCCTGAAGGGACGGCAGGGAATGTTTTTTGTTTATATCTCGGTGCATATTATACGCCAATTTATATATTATAATGGATTATAAAGCCTACAGGGTGTCAAATTGAAGCTGCAGTGTCTTCTCCATGCCACCCACGCGCCCTTTGGAAACGATTAAAGAATGAATAAAATCAATCTCTACTTCGTACTCGCCTTCCCCCAGTGAAAGCGGCCCTATTGTAGTCTTCTGGCTATATAATTTGTTAGCCTCGAGCTTAAGATAATTCACCCCCCTCGCTATTCCCGCCTCGGCTAGATAGAAAGCCTTTGTACCGCTCGCTACCGCCCGCGCGAATATGTCGACCGCGAAATAAAAAGTCATCAGGCTCGCGCCGATCACCGCCATGGTCAGTAGAATAATAATAGCATTTAATAGTATAACGCCCTTGTCGCCCACTGAAACCTACCACCTATCACCTCAAAAAAACTACCATTCAATCGGAACTTCTCCCTCTATCTTTCCCCAGCTTGAATCAAGAGGCGTATCCCAATCTATAGAAACCTTCGCTCTATCGGTAAAATATATCCACCCGCCGTCTCCGGGTACAAAATCATCGGATGTTATGTTATCTACATCCGCATTGCCTTTTTTATCGGAAATGTTTTCAACGGGCATCATGTCAAGATATGGCTTCTCCACACCCATGTCATTATAGGTCACTTCCAGAAGCTCCTCAAGTCTTTCGGGATATCTGCCTTCCTTGGTACGGAACAGGCTGACTCTGGTGCGAAGAGTCATAAGATTGGTCTTTGAGGCGGCGAGGCGCGCTTCGGCGTCAAAACCGACAAAGTTAGGAATTATTGCTGCGGCGAGAATTGCGATGATTGAAATAACAATGAGAAGTTCTAAGAGCGTAAAACCCTGCTTCATAGATATTCCCCCATAGTATAATAACGTCATAATTGATTATAATATGTATAATATGACAATAAAATAAAGTGTTAGTAAAATTTAATCAAATGTTAGTATACACTAATGGTGAATAAAAATCAATATTATATTCTAATTATTTCGAAATCTTTATATTGGGGTCAGGCCCTGAAGACCTTGATAAGATTGAAGATAGGCAATAGGACTGATAGCGCTATGAACGCCACCATTATTCCCATGGTCAGGAGCATAAATGGCTCCAGTAATGAGGTCAGGTTTTTAATCGTATACTCGATCTCGGGGTCATAGAATGACGCGACATCTTCAAGCATCTGGTCTAACTTACCGCTTCTTTCTCCTGTCGCGATCATCTGTATGACCATGGGTGAAAACATGCCGCTTTCCTTGAACTGATTCACTATCGGATTGCCCTGAGATATGGCTTCTCTTATTTTCTGTATAGCCCTTCTGATAACCACACTTCCCACTGTCTTCTCTACGACTCCAAGGGCCTGAAGCAGCGGTATGCCTGATGAGATAAGAGTGGATAATATCCTGCAAAAACGCGATACCTGTATCTTGCTGAATAAGTCTCCGAAAATAGGGACCTTTAAAACAAAAAGGTGAAACTTAAACATACCCTCCTCTTTGCTGATGTACGCCCTGAACCACGCAATGCCGGCGCCCAGCATGATCATAAAAAGAAGCCAGTATTTTCTCATGATATGGCTTACGGTAAGTACAACCTGAGTCACCATGGGAAGTTCGGCTCCGGTTGCGCGAAATATGTCCACGAATTTCGGCAGCACGCCGACGATTAAAAAATTTACGACGACAAAAGCGACCACTACTAAGACTATCGGATAAACAAGGGCTGACTTGATGCGCGATGACATCTCAAGTTCCTGGAGGCCCAGGGTTGCCAGCCTTTCCAGTACGTTATCAAGCATGCCTCCGGCCTCACCTACTTTTACCATGCTTACAAAAAGTTCTGAAAATACCTTAGGGTGCTTGGAAAGCGATTCGGAAAAACTCGTCCCGCTGTGAACGGATCCAGTCACATCCTCAAGGATAGTCCTGAATTTCTTATTTTGAGTCTGGGTGCAGATCGTGGTGAGGCTTGTAGAGATCGACGTTCCGGTGCGAAGGAGTGTGGCAAGCTGACGGGTAAAAAGAATGACTTCCCGCTTTTCCAGGCGCTCAAACCGGTCAAGTATATTGGCCTTTTCAGTGTCCGCTGTTTTCTCAGGGGTCACTTCGATGATGCTGTATCCTAGACGATCAAGCTTGGAGATAAGATCTTTTTCGTCTGCCGCCTCCAGGCTCCCGGAAACAAGATCCCCTTGTCTGTCACGGACTTTGTAAGTATATAGAGGCATATCCCCTCAATTAGTACTGCGAGAATTTCTCGTAGTAGAGATCTGACTGTTTTTCGTCATCCAGGAATCTATTATAGATCACGGAAAGATTGTAATATATCTCTTTATCTGAGTCATCATTGGCCAGGGCTTTCTTGTAATAATCCGCCGCTTGCTTATATTGACGCTGCTGCGCGTACATATAGCCCAGGTTATAAAACACATTTTTGTCTTCCGGATTCAATTCCACGGCTTTTTTGTAAAACTTGATCGCTTCGGCCATATTTCCGTCCATCGAATATAGATAGCCGAGGCTGCGGTAGATCTCCGGCTTATCTATAGTCCTTAATTCTCTCGACGCCTTCATGGCCTTCGGCCCCAGGACGTTAAGATCGACGATCTTATTCTTTAAGAGTTCTATCTGCTTCTTAAGCTCGGAGGTTTCAGCCTCAGGCCTTTGCGCACTGCCCGCGCCTCCGGCGCTCTTGCCGGCTTCATAATTTTCGAGTTTTGCGGTTAACGATTCTATCTCCTCTTTTGCCTGCGAATAACCTTCGGCTATAAGTTCTCTGGCCTCAGTTATATTGGCGCGCTCAGCCCGGAGAGCGGCGATCTCCTCTTCCATGGTTGACTTAGCGGCATTAGCCTGTTTTAACCGCGCATTCGAGTCTTTTATGGCCTCTTCGCCCTTATCAGCAAGTTCGACGGATAAAGCCTTTGCCTCATTTATCATGCTCAGCTCTTGCATTATCTCATCTATTTTCGTCTCTCTCTCCGTAAGAGAGGATGCCAGGTTTCTTATGGTAGATTCTTTTTCGGAAAGAAGCTCCTCCGCGCCCTTGCCGACACTTTTGAGTTGCATAGACAAAGAATCCGCTCTCCCCCTATAGGAGGAGTATTTCCAGTTCGCATCGGCAAGTTCTTTTTTAAGCATTGCGCGCTCGTCCTTCAAAGAGTCGATGTCTTTTTCCAAAGAAACGCTCTTGGCTCTTAATTCATCGAGCTGCCCCTCGAGCTGATCACTCTGAGCCTTAAAACCATGTTTGTCAGAATTTGTAATGTCTAATCTTGCCTCAAGTTCCCTTACCTTGGCGTCCCTGCCTGATATTTTTTCCGTCAGGTCATCATATGTCTTTGTAAACCTGCTAATGGATTGCGTCAAGTTATCATTGGCGCTCAACAGCCTTTCGTCTAATGCCTTTACCTGGCCTCTGGCCCGATCGACCTCTTCCTGGAGGCGCGCCTCTGTGACTTCTGTCCTTTGCTTTCCCTGCGCCAGGGCCGTATTTAATTCCTCTATCTTCGCCGCATTACGTGACTGGGCCTCATTCAGATCCTTTATCTCGTTTTCTTTTCTTGATATTACAGCCTCAAGGCCCTTCATATGATCCTCTTTTTGGGATATGGCCTTTTCGGCTTCTTCGCGTACTTGACTGTTCCTGGCATTGAAGGTATTTATTTCATCCCTGGCAGCCGTGTAATTCTTACGCATGGCCTCTGACCCTTTTTTCAGATGTTCATGCATCTCCTTTAGCGACTCCATATCACTGGCAAGGATCAGATTTGAGGATTTGATCTTCTTAAGCTCTCCGGCAAGGGAAGCTATCTGCGTATTTGCCTGCTGCAACTCGGTGTTGAGCCTGGCTTCCTCCTTTATAAAACTATCCACCTTTTTATCAAGCGGCAGCCTTTCATCTTTGAGGGCGGCTACCTGTGCCGCGAGGGATGCCTTATCGGTACTTACCCGCTCGAGCTTATATTCCACATCCTCCTTCTCCTTCTGGGCCTGCTTGACCATATTGTTCAAATCGTCGATGTCTTTATCTTTTTTAGAGATGTTTTTTACCAATCTCTCTATACTGCTTTGTTCTGAC
The DNA here is from genome assembly GCA_016783745.1 of Candidatus Omnitrophota bacterium. Classification (GTDB taxonomy): domain Bacteria; phylum Omnitrophota; class Gorgyraeia; order JAHIPI01; family JAHIPI01; genus BS750m-G14. Next base: position 6,664 of record JADHVZ010000046.1, read on the forward strand.
GTTAATTTGTTTTTTAAGTCGTCTAACTCCTTTTCTTTTTGCAAGACGGCATTTGTCATCTTCTCTACCGTCGCGCTTTTCAAGGAAAGATCTTTCTTTGACTTAGCGCGATCTTTCACAAAAGAGTCAAGCGCGCTCTCCAGCCTGCCACGCTCGCCTTCGGATAACTTGATCTCATCCTGCAAAGAGACGTTATCGGCCTGAAAATCCGCAAGTTTTTTGTTAAGCGCGGTGATCCGGGCCACCGCTTCATTTTGTTCTGCCTTGAGATCTTGGAAGCTTCCACCCCAGGCTTCGATCTCTTTCCCGGTTAATGCCAGTTTTTCACTAAGATCGGCTCTGTCTATTTTAAGCTGATTTATTTCGGACTGCTTCTCTGCGGCAACTTTGGTAAGCTTGTTTTGCGCCTCATCAAATTGTTTTCTCCGGGAAGCCGCATCATCATTAGCCTGAGCTAAGTCTTTGTTAATAGAAACGAGGGCGTTTTTTAGGCTCTCGCGGTCACTTTCAACGGCCGTGATCTCCTTCTGCACTGACACGTTGTCAGACCGGGATTCTGAAAGCGCGCTTGAAAGCGAAGCTATGCGTGCCTCCATGCCCTCGATCTCTTTGTCCTTTTGAGATATGCTTTGTATCTGCTGTATTTGGGCTGCCTTTATTTTCTCGTCCCT
>JADHVZ010000047.1 GCA_016783745.1 Candidatus Omnitrophota bacterium
TGGAATTCCTTACGTCGATTTTTTCTTTTTTTGCCCTGACGCCATTTCTTACCACGGTCAGCATATCAGCGATTGAATCTGTGATTGGCATTTATTTTTACTCCTTGTTTTCGTATTTTTTAGTCCGTATTTCGTTTATCGTTTATAGTGTTTCTCTTCAATTACCTTGGTTCGGTTTACGGTTTATGGTTTACGGTTTACGGAACAACCGTTGGATTTTATAAACCGTACACCGTTAACCGTAAACCGGATATACGATAAGCGAAATATCTACCAGCTGGCCTTAACTATGCCCGGTATCTCGCCCTTTAGAGCAAGCTCTCTGAAACATATACGGCAAAGCTGGAATTTCCTTATAAATCCCCGTCTTCTGCCGCAGAGCCTGCAGCGATAATATTTACGCACCTTAAACTTCGGTTCTCTTTTTGCCTTCTGAACTAATGATTTCTTAGCCATATTAGTCTCATTTTCTGAACGGCATTCCAAATAGCCTGAGAAGTTCCCGAGCTTCTTCATCGGTTTTGGCAGTTGTCACAATAGTGACGTCCATGCCTTTTGTTAAGTTTATCTTGTCTACTTCAAGTTCGGGAAAGATCGCGTGTTCCGTGACGCCGAATGTATAGTTGCCTCTGCCGTCAAAGGAATTAGGGGATAACCCGCGAAAATCCTTTATTCTCGGTATAGCTACGCTTATCAGACGGTCCAGGAATTCATACATCATATTTTTTCTAAGCGTTGCCTTGATCCCTACAGCCGAACCTTTTCTGATCTTAAAATTCGCTATCGCCTTCCTGGCCTTTGTCACCACAGGCTTCTGGCCTACGATAACCCCCATTTCCCTTACCGCCTCGTCCATTATCTTATCGTCGCTTGCGCCCTCGCCCAGACCCATATTCACAACGATAGCCTTTATCCTGGGTACCGCCATTGAGTTTGTGTAGTTAAAACGCTGCATCATAGCCGGAGTGATCTCTTTTTTATATGTCTCCTTTAACCTCGCCATCTTATGTAATGATCTCCTTACATTTTTTACATACCCTTGCTTTGCTTGATCCGTCACTCATGGTTTTTATGCCTACCCTGGTAGGCTTATTACAGTGTTTGCAGACAAGGCTCAGGTTTGAGATGCGGATCGGTGACTCTTTTTGCACGATGCCGCCTTTTTGCTCCTGTTTTGTCTGCCTGGTATGTTTTTTTACAAAATTCACGCCTTCGACAAGCGCCCTTCCGGCGCCCGGAAAGACCTTGATCACCTTACCTGTCTTGCTTTTATCTCTTCCGGATAATACCTTTACTGTATCGCTTCTTCTTATATTATTCATCTTTAAACCACCTCCGGAGCAAGTGATACTATCTTCATGAAGTTCTTGTCTCTCAATTCACGGGCTACGGGTCCGAACACTCTAGTGCCGCGGGGGTTTTTCTGCGCGTCTATTATCACTATAGCGTTGGAATCAAATCTCAGGTAGGAACCGTCTATTCTCCGGATCCTATTGACGGTCCTGACTACGACAGCCTTTACTACTTCCCCTTTCTTGATAGTCGAATCGGGGGTGACTTCCTTTATGTTAGCGCTTATTATGTCCCCTATTTCGGCGTATGCCCTATTTCCACGCCCCTGGACTCCTATGCAGGAGGCCCTCTTTGCCCCGGTATTATCAGCTATTTCCAGAATCGAACGCATACGTATCATTTTTACACCTTAGCTTTTTCTACTACTTCTGTCAATCTCCATCTCTTACTTTTTGATAGAGGCCTTCCCAGAACTATTTTAACCGTATCTCCGGTCACTGCCGTGTTTTTTTCGTCATGCGCCTTGACTTTACTGGAACGCCTGACCACCTTCCTATATATGCGGTGCCGGGTGACACTGGTCAGCCTCACGACAATTGTTTTATTCATTTTGTCGCTTACTACGACGCCGGTCGCGCTTTTTACATTGCCGGCACTCGCCGCCTGATTATTATTGCTATTGCTGTTTTCGGGCATCTGACAGTTCCTTTTCTCTTATAATAGTTTTACATCTTGCAATTTCTTTTCGTATCAGGTTAAACCTGTGAGGTTTCTCGACTCTGGAGGTCTGTGATTGATACCTGAGGCCGAAGAGTTCTTTTTCAAGGGCCTCGATCTTCTGATCGACATCGGTTATATTAAGACCTCTGATCTCGCTGGGATTACCCTTCATTATTAGTGCCTCCTTGACACAAACTTGGCCTTGAACGGAAGCTTATGAGACGCCAGACGTAACGCGTCTCTCGCAAGTTCCTCAGGTATGCCCTCAAGCTCGAATATTATGCGCCCTCTCTTTATTACTGCGACCCATTTTTCGGGCGCGCCCTTGCCTTTTCCCATCCTGGTTTCGGCGGGTTTCTTGGTGACCGGCTTATCCGGGAATACCCTTACCCACGCCTTTCCGCCTCTGCGTGTTATCTTCATCAGCGCTACCCGCGCTGCTTCGATCTGGCGGTCTGTCATCCACCCGTTATCCAGGGATTGAAGCCCGAATTCGCCAAAGGCTATATGGGAACCTTTGAAGCTTGTGCCTCTCCGTCTTCCTTTTTGCTGTTTTCTGAATTTAACCCGTTTCGGCATCAACGCCATTCTTAAACTCCTCTACACGTTCTTATACTTGGCCTCATTTAGGCCATCGCTTCTTCTTTTTGGTTGATTTTGTTGATCCTTCCCCTGCCTTTTTATCTCTTCAAAATCGAACAAATGCAACTTTTCGCCTCTGTAGATCCATACCTTGATCCCGATAAGCCCGTATGTGGTATGCGCTTCCGCGAATCCGTATTCTATGTTCGCCCTCAGCGTCTGAAGAGGTACCTTGCCGACTTTATATTTTTCCGAGCGCGCGATCTCTGCTCCCCCTAATCGGCCGCGGGCCAGTATCTTAATACCGCCTGCCCCCTGAGCCATTGCCGCCTGCACAGCCTTTTTCATCGCCCTCCTGAATGGTATTCTCTTTTCAATCTGAAACGCGATGTTTTCAGCTACAAGCTGCGGCTCCGCGGCAGAGTTTTTTATTTCTTTTATGTCTATAAACATCTGTTTGCCGGTCACAGCCTGCAATTCATCCCGTAATCTGTCTATTTCCGCGCCTTTTCTGCCAATGATCAGGCCGGGGCGCGCTGACCATATATTTACGCGTGTTTTATTGCTCGCGCGGAATACCTCGATCTTACATATTGCTGCCTGGGAGAGGCTCTTCTTTATGTATTTCCGTATCTTGTTGTCTTCTTCGATGTAGTCGGCAAAATCCGATTTTTTCTTTGCGAACCACGTCGAATCCCAGTTTCTGTTGTACCCAAGCCTAAAACCGTGTGGATGAACTTTGTGACCCACTATCCCCTCCGTTATTTTTTTGCCACGCGATCTGCCCCTTTAGCTGATTTAACGGGGCTCGCGGCTTTTTCTTTTTTCTTATCTCCTTGCGCTTTTTTGAAGATGGACCGTCTTGCGCTTTTGCCTGATTCTTTTTCTGGTTTCGGCAAAGACTTGGCGTCCAGATGGATCGTCAGATGGCTCATCCTTTTTTTGATCACAGAGGCCCTGCCCATACTTGCGGCCCTGAATCTTCTCAGCGCGGGTCCGCTGTCCGCGGTTACTCTTGATATGTATAGATCTGTCTCCTTGAAGTTCTGGTCCTTCTTCCGCGCGTTATCAAAAGCTGACTTCAGCGCGGTATGGATAAGGCGCGCCGCCCGCTTGTTTACGTTCTGCAGGAAGGCATATGCCTCCGCGACTGTCATACCTTTGAGCGGTCTGGTCACCAGCCTCGCTTTTCTAGGAGAAATCCTTAAATATTTCGCAATTGCTTTAGCTATCATTATGTCAACTCTCTGGATACTTCAGTTCGTGAGCCATGCTTTCTGAACATCCTTGTAGGCGCAAATTCTCCGAATTTATGACCCACCATGTTTTCTGTTATAAAGACCGCGATAAAGGTCTTACCGTTATGTATAGAGAACGTAAGTCCGACAAAGTCAGGTATGATGGTAGATCTCCTTGACCATGTCTTTATCGGCTTCTTAGCGCCTGACCTTATCATTTTATCGACTTTTTCTATGAGTCTTTCGTCTACATAAGGTCCTTTTTTGGTAGAACGTGACATTATTTCCTCCGCTTAATGATTAATTTATCAGATGGTTTGGCCTTCCTCGTCTTCAATCCTTTTGTGCACTTTCCCCACGGAGTGGTAGGATGCCGTCCTCCCGAGCTTTTACCTTCGCCGCCGCCCATAGGGTGATCAATAGGGTTCTTCGCCACTCCTCGCGATCTCGGCACTACTCCGAGATACCTCGACTTGCCCGCCTTCCCAAGTCTGATAGCGTCGTTTTCCACGTTTCCTATCTGTCCGACGGTAGCAAAGCAATCAATGGAGATAAGCCGCACCTCTCCGGATGGTAATCTCACGTGAGCGTAATTTCCTTCTTTCGCCATTATAGTGCAGGAATTTCCGGCGCTTCTTGCTATTTGAGCGCCTTTACCTTTTTTCATCTCCACATTACATATAGGTATTCCGGGAGGAATGTGGCGCAATTCCATTGCGTTGCCTATTTTTATTTCTGTACTGCTTGCCGCGATGATCTCATCGTTTACTCTTAGGCCGAGCGGGCTTACGATATACCTCTTGTCACCGTCAGAATATTCCAGTAAAGCCACACGTCCGGTCCTGCTAGGGTCGTATTGGATCGATATGACTTTTGCCGTTATATCGCGTTTTTCTCTTACAAAGTCGATTATACGCAGTTTTTGCTTATGTCCGCCGCCTTTGCGCCTGGAGGTTACCCTGCCATGAGAATTTCTTCCGCCGTGTTTCTTGAGCGGCACAAGAAGTGATTTTTCCGGTTTTGCGTTTTTGTCAAGATCCTTGAAATCAAAGCCCTTAAGCCATCTCTTTCCGGCCGATGTCGGTTTATATGATTTTATACCCATTGTTTAATCCTGTTTTGTTATGATATTTCGATTTTCTCTCCGGCCTTAAGCCGTACTATCGCTTTTTTCCTGTCAGGGGTCAAACCCAGCGCGAAACGCACTCTTTTCTTTTTACCGCGCGCTATCTGCGTATTGACATTAGTCACCGTGACCCTATATATAGACTCTATAGCTTTTTTGATCTCGATTTTATTCGCTCTTCGATCGACTAGAAAAAGATATTTGTTTTCCGGCAGCATTCGCGCGCCTTTTTCGGTCTGTAAAATCGATTTTACTACTTTATAATTTTGAGCCATTTTGATCATGTCTTCCCGGTTAGATTCTTGAAAGCTTCTTCTGAAATAGCCAGTTTATCATGCTCCAGCACATCCATGGCGTTTATGTTTTTTCTGCATCTGATGGAAAAATCCCGTATATTTCTTGAAGCCATCTTTACGTTGTCTTCTACGTTTTCCACCACCATAAGGCATCCTTTTTCTATGCCTAACTTTTTTATGATCGATGTCATTTCCTTTGTCTTGGGCTTGTCTATGGATATACTGTCAAAAAGGATGCAGTTATCCTTCTGTATCTTGGATTTTATGGCCTCCACCAGCGCAATGCGCTTTACCTTACGCGGGATCGTGTAGGAATAGCTTCTTACGACCGGTCCGAATATAACGCCCCCGCCGGTCCATAGCGGATTTCGAATGCTTCCGGATCTTGCCCTGCCGGTTCCTTTTTGCCTCCAGGGCTTCTTGCCTCCGCCGCGCACCTCTCTTCGTTTTTTCGCTTTATGTGTTCCCCTGTGCCGGGAGGCAAGGTAATTATTGACAGCCTGATACAGGACCTTAGAGTTAACCTTCCTGGACAGGCTTTCGTCAAGCGTTAATTTACCGATTTCTTTTCCTTTTGTATCGTAAATTGATAGTTTGGACATTACTTGACCCTATTGTGATTTTTTAGCCTTTTTATCCTGCCCGCCGTCACTTTCAGGAGCAGGCGGTCTTTTTATTGATGATCTTACTGTGATATACGCGTTATTATGACCGGGCACCGTTCCCTTTATGACCAGAAGGTTTTTGTCCGCATCTACCTTTATGATCTCCAGATTTTGAACCGTGACCCTGTCAGTTCCCATATGGCCGGGCATATGCTTCCCCCTGAATACTCTAGAGGGAAATGAGCTTGCTCCGATAGATCCGACACGCCTGTGGTGCATAGAACCGTGACCGGATTTGCCGGCCGTCCAGTTCCATCTTTTCATGCCGCCCTGGAACCCCTTGCCTTTTGATATGCCTATTATGTCCACAAAATCACCGGCTTTAAAAATGTCCACCTTTATTTCCTGGCCGATTTTGTAATCCGATGCGATCTTGGCGCGGAGCTGTTTTACATATTTTTTTGGCTTAGACTTGGCTTTTTTAAAGTTTGCCGACTCGGCTTTATTTGTCCGGCTTTCCTTTTTATCATCGAAACCAAGTTTTACGCTTAATGGCTTACCGCTTGACAAGTCGTTTACCTCAAGAACGGTACATGGCCCGGCTTCTATGACCGTAACGGGGATCAGAGCCCCCTGTTTCGTATAAAGCTGTGTCATCCCGATCTTTTTTCCTAGTATGTTTTGCATAGTTATACCTTTTTTAGCGTATAGCGGTTAGCGCATAGGATAGTGTATGGGGATTTTTGTCTATCCGCTATCTACTTTATTTCCACATGCACCCCCGCCGGCAAATCCAATTTTCGCAATGCGTCTATTGTTTTTGCGGTAGGGTTTACGATGTCAATCAGTCTCTTATGTGTCTTTAAAAGAAACTGTTCCCTCGACCTCTTATCGACATGAGGACCCCTCAAAACGGTGTATATCTCACGTCTGGTAGGCAGAGGTATAGGTCCCGATATTTCCGCTCCGGTTTTTTTAGCCGTTTCTACGATATCGGCTGTGGAGATATCAAGAAGCCTATGATCATATCCTCTTAATTTTATTCTTATCTTTTGCTGTTGTGCCATTGGTACCTTGTGTTAAGCTTTGTTTAGGTTTTCGGTTTTCGGTTTTCGGTTTTCGGGAAAAGAATCCGAGAACCGCTAACCGAGAACCGAGAACCTATGCTATGACTTCCACGACAACTCCCGCGCCTACGGTGTGACCGCCTTCTCTTATGGCGAATCTCAGGTTCTTTTCCATGGCGATAG
>JADHVZ010000048.1 GCA_016783745.1 Candidatus Omnitrophota bacterium
GAAACGGGTGGGGAACGGGGAATCCATAGACTGGGATGCTACCGTATCTCTCTCGTACGAAGAGGTCCCTTCGGAGACGCTATCAAAAGCATTTGATCTTTCTCCGGGCCAGATGGGTATCTTTGAGGAAGGCTATATGTACTACCTTATTTATGTCGTCAGCAAAGAGCCGGTCCCCATCCCGTCCATGGAAGAGGTCTATCCGCGGATCGAGGAGAATATAAGACAGGTAAAGCAGCAGCGGGCCTTCAGTGAATGGCTGAAAAATAAAAGAAATAACTCTGATATAAAAATAAACAAAGAAGTACTACAGGAGGTCGGCGGATGACCGGCGGTAGGCATAGAAGAAAGAACTATTTCATCAAGAAACGCTTCCAGATGAGTTTCTCAGCTTCTTTTCTGGTACTTTTACTGCTTGAGATAATATTTATCGGTGCCCTGTTTATTTACATATCAAAAGGCACGGTTATAACCTCTTACGGGAATGACGGCCTGAGGATAGAGAACACGGCGTCTTTCTTTTTTGTGAACTTTGTCCTGATAAGCCTGATCGCGGGGATAACGGTAGGACTGGGGGCCCTTGTCGTTTTTATATATTTGTCTCACAGAATGGCGGGGCCGCTATACCGGTTTGAACAATCACTGGGCAGGATGGCCGGCGGCGACCTTCATTATAAAGTACATATTAGAAAGAAGGACCAGTTCGAGGAGCTGCGCAGGGCCTTAAACAGCTTCATTGAGAATACAGGCGGCAGGATAGGCGATATGAAGCGTGATGTATCGGATATTTTAAACCAACTGGACCAGGAGAATGTCAATAAAGCCCAATTAAAAAAATCCGCGGAAAAACTCAAAGACAAATTAGAATTTTTCAAGACTTCAACCTGAAATAGGTGATGAGAAGACCCTTATTTGTAATTTCTTTTGCTATTTCAACTTTCCTTTTTAGTCTATCCACAGCCTTCCCTATAGAATACAAGACATTTAGAACGGACAACGCGACCATACACTACGCGCAGGATATCCTGCTGTCCGATTTCCTATGGAGGATAGGCCGCCTTAAATTCGAGCACGGTATAAACACTACATTGGCGAGGAGCAGGGTAGACAGGATAATAGAGAGGGTGCAGACCGTTCTTGATATGTATCCCGAAGATTTCCGCGTGGATATATATCTGACTACAGGTTACAAGGGAGGATACATAGCGTTTTACTCATTTGATAAGGAGACCATAACCGTTTATACGGACAGGGTGACTGACGGAGTCCTGGCCCATGAAATAGCGCATGCTGTCATGCACCGGTATTTCGAGGTGCCGCCTCCCCGTAAGATACAGGAGATATTGTGCCGGTACGCCGATTCCCATCTATGGGAGGATTATTAATACAGGGATAATATCTTCTGTCCTATTTAGTTGATTGTATGTAGCCGGAGTGGTAGAATAAAAAATTATGAAGACTAAGATCAGTTTTCCCGATAACTTTTTATGGGGTTCGGCCACATCAAGCCACCAGGTAGAGGGGGATAACAGGAATAATGACTGGTGGTCATGGGAAACTGAGGGCAGGGTGAAGGAGCCTTCCGGGAAAGCCTGTAATCAGTACGAGCTTTTTAAGAACGACTTTAAGCTTGCCAGATCGTTAAACCATAACGCCCACCGTTTTTCACTTGAATGGAGCCGTATCGAGCCTGAAGAGGGTAAGTTTGACCTGCAAGCGATAGAGCATTACAGGGAGATGTTAAAGAACCTCCGCTCTCTAGGTATTACCCCTATAGTCACAATAAATCACTTTACCCTCCCCATGTGGTTCTATAAGAAGGGGGGGTGGATAGGGAAGAGGGGTGGGCAGGAGTTTGCCTCCTATGCCGCAAAAGTAGCGGAGAAGCTTGGTGAGCATATAACATACTGGCTTACGGTGAATGAACCCGTAAGTAATATATATTCGGCCTATATTACGGGCTCATGGCCGCCCGGTGATAAGTCTATGAAGCAGGCCGGTAAGGTCTTTGTGGCCATCCTAAAAGCCCATTGCCTGGCTTATAAGGCCATTCACCGTGTGTATAAAAAGAAGGGATGGGTTAAGCCTAAGGTAAGCTTTGCCAAGTTTACGCTTGTATACGCGCCATGCCGCCCTAAGTCTATAAACGATAAGCTGGCATCACTCTTAAGGCATTATTATGTAAATAAGCTTTTTATAGCTTCTTTGATGAAAGGCCGCTGCCTTGCTCCCGGAATGCCCCCTACGATACTTCCGGCAAGGCGTTCACTGGATTTTATAGGGCTCAATTACTATACAAGGGATTATGTCCATCTTGATAAGTTACTCGATCTTAACACATTCGGGTACGTATGTTCCGTATTACATCACAAAGATTCGGCAAAGAGGAATTTTCTGGGCTGGGAGATATATCCTAAGGGATTATATGATATGTTAATGGATTTCTCGAAATATAAGCTGCCTATACTTATAACGGAAAACGGTATATGCACTAGTAACGATAATGACCGCATAGATTTTTTAAAGGATCATCTGAAAGAGGTAGCGCAGGCAATAAAAGACGGCGCGGATATTTTCGGTTATCTGCACTGGTCGTTAATAGACAATTTTGAGTGGGCGCACGGTTACGGGCCCAGGTTCGGGCTTGTGGATGTGGATTACGCCAGCCAGAGGCGCACTGTAAAGCCGAGCGCCAGGATATTGGCCGATATAATCAAGAATAACGCAGTATAATTTAAGGAGGTTTCATGTCACTGGAGACAAGCATAATCAAGAAAAAAAATTTCGTTTACACGGTTGAGATGAACGGCTCACTTGATTCCGGCACATACCAGGAGTTTGAAAATGAGCTTGTTGAGATCATAGATGACAATACCAAAGCGGTAGTGCTGGATATGACGGATCTCACGTACATAAGCAGCGCGGGCATACGCGTTGTCATATCAACTAAAAAGGCACTCAAGCGAAAAGGCGCGAGCTTCGCCATGATCAATCTCCAGCCGCAGATCAGGAGGGTCTTTGAGGCCATGAAAATACTGCCTATCTTTAACATATTTGATGATACGGAAGAGGCGGATAGATACCTTGATGAGATCATTAAAGAAGAGCTCGGAAAAAGTGAAAAAGAGTAAGTTTGAAGGCAATGGAATGGGTATTTATTATGAGCATATGCTCATAATAAATAGGGGGTTAGCTTGAAGCCCAGAGGCCGGCCTAAAAAACTTAGGAAAATACAGGGTGAGCCGAAGATATTATTATTTAGCCCCAGGGGCAAGCCCGGCAGGCCTGATGAAGCGGGCCTTAAATATGAGGAGCTTGAGGCCATAAGACTGGCTGATCTTGAACGGTTAAAACACCTGGAGGCAGCCAGCAGGATGGGTATATCAAGACAGAGTTTTGGCAGGGTGTTAAACGGGGCGAGAAAAACAGTAGCTCAAGCGCTTGTACACGGCAAGATCATTAGAGTATCCGGAGGGAGCTACAAATTAAAAGAGGGATCTAAAACATCCGGAAAAAAGGAGAAGGAAGCGAAGTAATCAGGAATATTATAATAGGTAATATGATAATATAGTAATAGGACTCGGCGCCGTATAAATAGGTGCCTTTACTTGATTATATCCAACGTCCTATAATATACCTTATGTCAACTACGATACAGGGAAATAAAGGACGTAACATATTGTCAGAATTGAGGTTACAATAATAGCATATTATCCTGTGGATAAGATGTTAATTCTCCTGTTCTCTGCCCTTTTAATTGTGATCTGTAGGGATTTATGCGGGCTATTTTTTTACTTTTTTTCTTGATTTTGCGGGTTTTATGAGGTATACTTTTGGTAAGGATGGCTCAACCGAAGATGTCCCGTTTTCGGGTCTAGGAAAAGAAACCTAAATGTGAGGTTGGCGCCATCCTTTTTTTGTTCGCTTATTTAAGGCCATGTATCATTTACTCATATTGACTTAATTATATTTAGAAAGGTTTTTAGTCATGTTATATGAAAGGATTGGTTTTTTGGTCAGGCTTTGCTTAGGATTATTTTTATTGTTTTTTTTATCAGGTTGCGGCTTAAAAATTCCGATCCCTAGCTCGATCCCCCTCCCCTCCGTCTTCCCCATTCCTCTGCCCTTCCCCTGGCCGTTTTGACAAAAAAATACCCTGTTTCGTAGAACAGGGTAAGTGTTAAATAGGGTGTTATTTTTTGTTATGGATCTACTTCCTGCCAATTTTCTACCATGGCTGGCAGAGAGCTTGACATGTATGCGAAGGCATCACCAGCTGCGTCTGCGGAAAAGGTTATCGTTGCATTACCTAAGATGGTTGTATCGATCGTTGCTCCGCATTCAACAAAAATCCCACCCTCTATTACCGGATTACCCGCAGCGACATTCATATCACCGGTTACGTATATAATGCCGCTAAAGTTACCCCCGGTGATTTTGAAATCCCCCTCTACAATCAGAATGCCCCATCCGTTCTCACCTCCAAAAGATGAAGTGACTTGCGATTCCGCATCAGGAGAGTCGATCCAGGTGAGTCCTGTTGCGGGATCATTACTAAAGGGGACCTCGTCCGGGTCATCTCCGTAGTAAGTATCCGGGAAGTGATTACGCGCTATATCCTTAAGTTCCGTTTTCGTCATCCCGAAGATATCTTCAAAGTTGACATCCGCATATTGCTCAATATAGTCCTCTTGAGGTTCGGGAAATATGTCAGCACTTCCACCCACTGTTATGCTTCCCTCAGCCTCTATAGCGTTAGTTACGCCGCCCGACAGGTCGTCAAATACGCGGCCTGATGTAAGTTTTACCTGTATAGCGCGTGAATTCAACTTATATGTTCCTCGTGCTTTGACGTATATTTCATCATCCAATATACCGCCGCCTCCCGGTATATTCTTGAGCCAGACATTGTAGTTACCGCTGCCCAGTAAATTGCCCTGGGTCGTGGCTGAATACGGCACCTGATACCATACATCGGTAGACCCGAGGTTTTCTACAGCAGTCATGTCAATGCCGTTAAAATCGGTATTTGCGTTGTTAAATGCCCAATTACTGTCCTGGTTTAGGTCATAACGCGCCCGCTCAAGGCCGGCCTCAGCAAGGTAAAACGCCCTTATGTGCTCAATGTTACTTTTTGTAGCCTTTACGCCTAATGAACTTGTCCAGAGGAAATACGCAAATGTCATTGTGAAAAGTGTTACCAGAGTCAGTACTATTATGAAAGCCAATCCCCTTTCATTTTTTATATCCATGTAGATCACCCCTAATTTCTTAAATAGACCTGTGTTGTATAGTCGATATTTGTGTCTTTTAATCCATCAGACCTTCTATTAGATCCCTCAAGGCCTATGTTGATAGTGATAAGACCGTTATTTTCATCCACATAGAAACTGGGCGGATCATCAGTTGCATCATAGGCTCTCAGGTTATCGGCTATCATATACGGAGACTGACCGTCAGAAAGATCATCATGATAGACGCGCTTAGTATTGGCATCTAGATAGTACTTGTGTACCGTATCATTGATATCTGTGTATTGGATCATAGTGCTTCCTGTCACCGTTACAGTCCCTGATTTAGCCTCTCTGATGCCGCCTGAGCCTCCGACCCCTCTCACCATCTTCTCTATAGCACTGCTTGCTTTCATCTGAAGGGCTATCTGATTTGAATCTTCCTGCCAGGCTGTTATGAAGGTTAAATATATGCCTGCGATCGCACCTACCATAAGTAATAATATAGGCATGGCGATCAATATCTCCGCGAGGGTGAATCCTTTTTGTGAAAGTCTTGATTTATGCATATTATTTCTCTTCCGTCAATTTTTACTGTTACGGGCTCATATATGTGACAAGTGACTCTGTCCGTTCCGTATCCGAATAAATCGTTAAGTCCGATCTTTCTCTGAGCCCTGAGATCCGCTCATGCCATGCAGCCGTAACCGTGAGCCGCAAATATATCTCTTCAGTGGTATCTTCGTCTCCGTCATCGTCATTGATATCGGCGACAGACTGGATGAGAGTTGTACGGGTCGCCTCCAGTTCATCTTCAGGCTGTCCCGCTTTGATACCTTCTCCATCATCAAATATCCCGTCATTGTCAAGATCCATTCCCAAGTCAATTACGACTTGCTCACTTATATTAAACGTACCCTTATTTGTGCTTAGATCATCATAGCCCTGCGCTCTGAGCCATTCCATATGTGCCCTGGCATGATTGATCGCCCCCGTATAGTCTTTGACATTATGTACATTTGTTTTTGAGAGAGTGTAGACTCCTACTAAGGTTATTAAAATCTCTGCCATCAAAAACACGCATATCATCGCCTCTACTAATGTGAGGCCTTTATTGCTGTTTAGTTGCTTCAAAATTTTCTGTATCATAGTATCCGCCTCTGACTCATGATGCTAATAGTATACCTGTATTTTTTTAACACGTAAAGTAAACATGTGTTTATTATATTAGTAAATAAAAAGCCGTTCCCAAAATAAAAAAGAACGAACGGCAACCCGGCTATCCCTCATTCTTAAGGACCCGTGGCTTTGCGTCCCACGATTGCTCGTGGTTTGCCTTTATCGTTATAATCATACTTTTCTCACTATAAAGTATATCATAATAGGGGTTAAAAACAAGATACGAGATTTAAGTATTGTTAGACTAACATTTGTAACAACTTATGGGTATAATGGTTATGAGGCGTCTACAACCGAGGTGAGGTTTTCTTTGCTCAGCAATAACTCCCATTCACGATCAACAGCTTGCTGTATTCCGCTTATTTCTTCAGTCTTCAAGTGCCTGAATCTTCCCTGGTAGCCGAAGTATTCACTGACAAGTTTCTTATTTCTCGGTTTTCTGATAATATACTTACTGTTTTCAACCTCGTAGAGCGGGTATACGCAAGTCTCGAAGGCAAGTTTTGCCATCTTTATGGCAAGGTGGGACGGGAATTTCCATCCCACGGGGCATGGTGATAGGATCTGTATGAATTTAGGCCCTTTAATGGACCTGGCTTTTTGGA
>JADHVZ010000049.1 GCA_016783745.1 Candidatus Omnitrophota bacterium
CGGAGCGAACATCGGCGGTTTCGTAAAGGTCGCTGACGCTATGCTGGATCAGGGAGTCGTGTAGAAGGGAGTAGACGCTGCTACGTTGAATGTCAGATGTTTTTACCAAAAAAAGGGCACCTTCAATAAGGGGAGGTGCCTTTTTTTTGTGCATAGCAGGACTAAGACTGTTGCAAAATATGCAGTCCCAATGATATAATAAAAGGTTAAAAAGAGGGGATGGACAATGCCAAGGAGAAAAGATATACATAAGGTGCTTATAATAGGTTCCGGGCCTATAATCATCGGACAGGCCTGTGAATTTGACTATTCCGGGACCCAGGCGTGCAGGGCCTTAAAAGAAGAAGGATTTGAGGTTGTTCTGGTAAACTCTAATCCCGCCACTATTATGACGGATCCTGATACAGCGGATAAAACCTATATCGAGCCTCTTACCGTCGAAAGCTTGAAGAGGATCATAAAGATCGAAAGGCCGGACGCCCTTCTCCCTAATCTGGGAGGCCAGACAGGCCTTAATCTCTCATCCAGTCTTCATAAAGCGGGCATATTGAAGAAGTACGGCGTAGAGATCATAGGAGTAAAGGCCGATGCCATAGAACGCGGCGAAGACCGTATAGCATTTAAGGAGACGATGAATAAACTTAATATCCCGCTGCCCAAATCAGAGGCATGCAATTCGGTAGAGGAAGCTGAGCGGATCGCGGAAGAACTCGGTTATCCGGTTGTCTTACGTCCGGCTTATACTATGGGCGGAACCGGAGGAGGAATGGCATATAATGTCGAGGAGCTTAGGACTATTACCGCGCGCGGGCTTGCCGCAAGCATTGTCCACCAGGTGCTGGTAGAGGAATCTGTGCTGGGCTGGGAGGAATTGGAGCTGGAAGTAGTAAGAGATGAAAAGAACCAAAAGATAACAGTCTGTTTTATTGAAAATATCGATGCGATGGGAGTGCATACCGGAGATTCATTTTGCTGCGCACCCATGCTTACGGTGCCCAAACCACTACAAAATAAGATGCAGGATATGAGTTATAAGATAGTAGAGGCGATAGGCGTCGTGGGAGGAACCAATATCCAGTTCGCGCATAACCCGAAGGATGACAGATTAGTCGCCATAGAGATCAATCCGAGGACATCCCGCTCATCAGCGCTTGCCTCTAAGGCAACAGGATTCCCTATAGCTCGCATATCAACAAAGCTTGCCGCGGGACGGACGCTGGATGAGATACCTTATTGGAGAAAAGGGACTCTGGAGAAATACGAGCCCTGGGGCGACTATGTGGTAATAAAATTCGCGCGCTGGGCATTTGAGAAATACCCGGGGGCTAAAGATATTTTAGGGACTCAGATGAGAGCCGTTGGCGAGGTGATGAGCATAGGAAAGACATATAAAGAGACATTCCAAAAAGCGATCCGCTCTCTGGAAATAAAGAGATACGGACTTGGCGGCGCGAAGGACTTTAAGGAGCTGCCGCTTGATAGATTAAAAGAAAAACTGGCCCAACCGTCAAGCGAGAGAATATTCATTATGTACGAGGCTCTTAGAAAAGGCATGAGCGTCGAAGATCTTCATAAGCTTACCTATATCGGAAGGTATTTTATTCAGGAGATGAAGGACCTGGTGGATTTCGAGGAAGAGATCACAGGGAAATATGATTGGAAGGCTTTACCCGATAAGGAACTCGCAAAGGCAAAAGAATGGGGTTTTTCGGACAGGTATCTGGCCGGGCTTTTTAATGTGAAGGAGAAGGATGTCAGAGAGAAAAGGATCAAGATCGGCAAGCACGGCCGCTATGACGCCGTTCCCGTAAGCGGCGTTGAAAACGCGGCTTACTATTATTCGACCTACGTAGGTGAGGATAAAGTCGCGGTATCCACCAATAAGAAGATATTGATACTCGGCGGCGGTCCGAACAGGATCGGACAGGGCATAGAATTCGATTATACGTGTGTTCACGCGGCATTCGCGCTGCGCGATGAAGGGTACGAATCTATAATGATAAATTGCAATCCCGAGACCGTATCGACGGATTATGACACGTCGGATAAACTCTATTTTGAGCCGGTCACGGTGGAAGACGTCCTGACGATATACGAAAAAGAAAAGCCTGAAGGCGCGATAGTGCAGTTCGGCGGGCAGACGCCGTTAAATATAGCGCAGGAATTAAAGGATAACGGGGTAAAGATCCTCGGTACGACGCCGGAAAGCATTCATTTTGCCGAAGACAGAGAGAGTTTCCGCAAAAAAATGATCGAGATTGGGGTCCCGCAGCCTGAAAGCGGTACTGCCAGTTCCCTTGAAGAGGCCATGGCAATAGCGAAAAAAATAGGTTATCCGCTTATGGTAAGGCCTTCTTACGTCCTGGGCGGCCGCGGCATGCAGATCGTATACGATGAACAGATGCTGCGCAATTACGTGGAGGAAGCGATACAGGTGAGCCCTGAACACCCCATGTTGATCGACAGATTCCTGGAGCAGGCGATCGAGATGGAAGTGGACGCGCTTTCCGACGGAGAGGAGACATTCGTAGCATCCGTCATGGAGCACATAGAGCTCGCCGGCGTTCATTCCGGTGATTCGGCCTGCGCTATTCCCACAAGGACCATCGCGGAAAAGCACCTGAAGACCATCGACGAATATACTAAGAAAATAGCCAAAGAACTGAAGGTAGTGGGGCTTACGAACATACAGTATGCCATATGCGATGATAAGGTATACATCTTAGAGGCCAATCCCAGGGCTTCCCGTACGGTTCCTCTAGTCTCAAAAATCACGAGTATGCCTTTAGCGCGGATCGCTACTTTGATCATGCTTGGTAAAAAAATAAAGGATTTTCCGGAGCTTAGAAAATTCAAGCTTCCCTATGTAGGAGTCAAGGAAGCCGTGTTTCCGTTCAATATGTTTCCGGAAGTGGACCCCTTATTGGGGCCTGAGATGAGGGCCACAGGAGAGGTCATGGGTATAGCTGATACTTTCGGCCTCGCCTTTTACAAGGCTCAGGAGGCCGCGGGTACAAAACTCCCTGTCGAAGGAAATGTCTTATTGACCGTGGCTGATAAAGATAAGCCGATGCTGCTTTCGATCGCAAAGGGTCTAAAGAAGCTCGGTTTTAACATCTACACAACAGAGGGGACAAAGAAGTTCCTTGAGGATAAAGGAATAGAGAGTACACAGCTGAAAAAGGTGCATGAAGGAAGGCCTAATATAGCCGACTCGATCAAGAATAAGGACATACATCTTATTGTCAATACACCAATAGGCCGTGCCAGTAAATATGACGATAGCTATATCCGGATGAGGGCGATACAGTATAAGATCCCTTACATCACGTCTATGGCGGCTGCCGAGGCCAGTGTCGAGGGAATAAAGGCCGCTCAAAAGAGCAAGATAGTCGCCAAGTCCCTTCAGGACTATTATAAGGAACTGCCGGAGAATCCCGGCAATAAAAAAGCCGCCAATCGGACAGAAAAAGTAGCTAAATAGCGGAGTGTAGACCATAAAAGCGACCACGGATAAAAAAACAGAGGGGAAGGCTATGCCGGCAAAAAAAATAGGATTTGACAACGAGAAATATTTAAAGGAACAGAGCGCGGCGATCCTTGAAAGGGTCAAGATATTCAATAACAAACTCTACCTTGAATTCGGCGGGAAGATCATTTATGATATGCACGCCTCAAGAGTCCTGCCGGGCTTTGATCCCAATGTCAAGATGAGACTTTTGCAGAAATTAAAAGACAAGGCGGATATCATCCTCTGCATTTATGCCGGAGATATAGAAAGAAGAAAAGTAAGGGCCGATTTTGGGATCACCTATGATGTGGATGCCCTTAAATTGATAGATGATCTAAGGGGTTGGAAGATCAACGTTACGGCAGTAGTGATCACGCGGTTTGACAATCAGCCCGCGGCTAAGATATTTAAGAACAAGTTAGAACGCCGCGGTGTAAAAGTATATACCCACAGATTTACAAAGGGATACCCTACGGACATCGATGTTATTGTCAGCGACGAAGGGTACGGCGCTAATGATTATATCAAGACCACAAAGCCCCTTGTCGTGATGACCGGTCCGGGCCCGGGTAGCGGAAAACTCGCCACATGTCTGTCCCAGCTTTATCATGACCACAAAAAAGGCGTGGACTCAGGATACGCGAAGTTTGAGACATTTCCCATATGGAATATTCCGCTTAAGCATCCGGTCAATGTGGCATATGAGGCTGCGACCTCAGATCTAAGGGATTTTAACCTTATAGACCCGTTTCATTTGGAGACCTATAATAAAAAATCTATCAATTATAATAGGGACGTAGAGATATTCCCGGTCCTAAAAAGGATCCTGGAAAAGATCACGGGTTCCAGATCGATCTATCAGTCTCCGACAGATATGGGGGTTAACAGGGCCGGATTCGGTATAGTAGATGACGAAGCGGTCAAGCAGGCGGCGAAGCAGGAGATAATAAGGAGATTTTTCAGGTA
Source organism: Candidatus Omnitrophota bacterium (assembly GCA_016783745.1). Lineage (GTDB taxonomy): Bacteria > Omnitrophota > Gorgyraeia > JAHIPI01 > JAHIPI01 > BS750m-G14. Next base: position 4,478 of record JADHVZ010000049.1, read on the forward strand.
CAGCTGCGAATACGCCCTGGGATTTGTAGATAAGGAGACCGTAGACAGGTCAGAGCTGATCATGAGAGAACTAAATATAGGCCCTGAAGACAGGCCCGTAGTGGAGGCCGCGAGAAAAACATCTAAAGAAGCGGAAGAAAGCGGTAAAGGCCATGAAAATATCTTTTGCGGCGCGGCGATAGAATTGACGGACTCCACTATAGTGACGGGCAAAAATTCTCCTCTTATGCACACGGCCTCAAGCCTTATTCTGAACGCCATAAAGAAGCTGGCTGATATTCCGGATAAGATCCACCTGCTGTCGCCGAACATATTGGAATCTATCGCCAAACTTAAAAAGAATATTTCGAATGCCAAAACCATAAGCCTGGACTTGGAAGAAGCCTTGATAGCTCTCAGTATCAGCGCCGCCACCAACCCCACTTCCCAGATAGCAATGGAGAAGTTAAAAGAGCTGCATGGGTGTGAAGTCCACATAACTCATATTCCGACACCAGGAGATGAGTCAGGCCTCAGAAGGCTGGGAGTCAACCTGACCAGCGACCCTCATTTTTCCTCAAAGAGCCTTTTCATCACATAAAAGGGGACAGACACTTTGTGCAGCGTTGTCCCTAAGCCTCACAAAGTGTCTGTCCCCTTTTATATTGAAATAAGCCGGCGGGGGGGTTATAATATATACTTCATAATTACAAGGAGTGGATTATGCGGAAAAACCTGTGCGTGGGTATATTGCGGGAAGAAAAAGACCATGAGAGGCGGGCGCCCATTACCCCTAAGGATGTAAGGTGGCTTGTCAAGAAAGGCATCAAGGTCGAGGTCGAATCCAGCGGCAGAAGGGTCTTTAAGGACTCCGAGTACAGAAGAAACGGCGCCAGGATAGTGAATAGATTCAGCAAGGCTTCCCTTCTTGTAGGAATAAAAGAACCTAACATCGACAGGCTTTATAATAGTTCTATTTATATGCTTTTTTCCCATACCATCAAGGGGCAGTTCAATAATATGCCTCTTTTAAAAGCCGCCCTAAGTAAAAAAACTACATTGATCGACTATGAGAAGATATCTGACCCGCATGGTAGGCGCCTTGTGTACTTCGGAAGATTCGCCGGCATATGCGGCGCTATAGACAGCCTGCATTTTCTCGGGAGAAAACTCCAATGGAAAGGGATAAAAAATCCTTTTGTCTTAATAAAACCCGCCCATAAATACAATTCACTGAGCGCGGCCAAACAGGATATCGCTAAAGTCGATGAGGAAATACGGAGAAAAGGCCTGGATGTCTCACTATCACCGTTCGTGATAGGTATAACCGGACATGGAAACGTCTCGAGAGGTATACAGGAGATCCTTAGCCTGCTGAACCCCATAGAGGTGCATCCTCGTGATATGCTTGGGTTCATCAAGCACGAGAAAGGCGCGCGGAAGAAGCTCTACAAGATAGTTTTTCTGAGGGAGGAAAAGCTCCGGTCCAAGGACGGCCGAGGTTTTTATTTTGAGGAATATTTAAACACTCCGGAAAGATTTGAGTCTAACCTTGACAGGTATCTGCAGTATCTCAACGTTCTTCTTCACGCAAGCTACTGGGATCATAAATATCCCCGCATGGTGACAAAAGACATGATACGGAGATTATCAAAAAGGCGGCTGTTCAAGTTAGAGTTTATCGGCGATATATCATGCGATGTGAGCGGTTCTGTGGAGATCACGTACAAGACGACGGACCAGAACAACCCGGTTTATACCTATGATCCAAAAAGAAGCACTTATGCCGACGGATATGAGCGGCCGGGAGTGACGGTCCTCTCAATAGATAATCTTCCGTCTGAACTGCCGAAGGACGCTTCGGTCGAATTCGGATCTCTGATCCGGGATTACGTATATCAGGTAGCCGCCCACGGCATAAAGGATGTGACCAAACATACGGCGATACCGGCTGAGGTCCGCCGGGCAGTCGTGACGGAAAAAGGAAAACTGACGAAGGATTACAGGTATTTGAGGGATTATATTAAATAATATTATTTTAAATTACAAATAACAAATATCAAATTCAAAATTCAAAACTGCATGTTTGGAATTTGGTGCTTGTTATTTGTTTGTGATTTGGTGCTTGAGATTTGAGATTTCATAGCTGTCTCTTACATGCTATATATTAAAATAGGAAGGAAACAGTGAAAAAAAGGGGCGTAACGATACTGGCGATCGGTGACCGGAAGGATTACGACTCGCACAGAAAATTTAACAAAGAGAGACATTTCTTTATTGATAACGGATTCGATTACGCCAGCTGTAATTATAAAGACGTTGAGTCAGGGCGGTTTCCGAAAGTCCAGACGAAAAAAGTCATGATCTTCCTCTTTTTTCCGTTCTATCATTGGGACAAATATATCGAGCACAGGCATTATAAGGGAGTATACGGTAATTTAAAATTTTTCAAGAAGTTTCGGAAATTTAACGGAAA
>JADHVZ010000050.1 GCA_016783745.1 Candidatus Omnitrophota bacterium
ATACTATGGCAAGGATAGCGATAAAAAATGATCCTTGGGTTAAAAGAAAAGATACTGAAAATTATTCTCGACAGGCGCCTGCTGAAGAAGGGCGATCTGGAGAGGGCGGTATCGGTCCAGAAAGATAAGGGCGGTTCGCTAAGCGATATCCTCGTAAGCCTGGGGCTTGTTTCGAAGAACGACCTTATGCTGGTGCTGAGTGAGGGGCTGAACATACCGCCGATAAATCTGTCCCGATATAAAGTCGATCCGAATGTTATAAAGCTTATCCCGAAGAAGATTGCCAGGCAATACAAGATAGTCCCCATATCTAAGATGGGCGATACCCTGACCATAGCACTGGCGGACCCGTTAAACATATTTGTTATTGACGATATCAAGACGTTGACGGGTTTCAAGATCAATCCCATAATAACCACCGAGAAGGATATCGGCGAGGCGCTGCGCGTCTATTACGAAGAGGACGGCTATGCCGCTATCGAAAAGATAGTGGGCGAGATGTCCGAAGGCGGCGGCATAAAACTGCTTGATGATGAATCGGCTGAATCTCAGCAGAGTTCATCGGATCTCTTGCGCATGATGCAGGAAGCGCCGGTGGTTAAATTCGCCAACCTCATACTCGCCGAAGCTGTGAGCCTGAGGGCGAGTGACATCCTGATCGAGCCGCTGGACAAAGACCTCCGGGTGAGGTACAGAGTCGATGGAATGCTGAGGGAGGGGAAAAGATCGCCGAAGTCGCTTCACAGCGCGGTCATATCGCGCCTGAAAGTAATGTCGAACCTGAACATCGCCGAAAGGCGACTGCCTCAGGACGGAAGGTTTAAGGTGCGATTACAGGGCAGGGAGATTGATTTCAGGATATCGGTGCTTCCGTCCAGTATGGGAGAAAAGATCGCTCTCAGGATACTTGATAAATCGCAAGCGACCTTGGATATCGAACGGTTGGGCTTTGACGAGCCCTCCGTAGCCGAGATAAAGACAGCGGCGGCCCGTCCTCACGGGATGATCCTTATGTGTGGCCCCACCGGTTGCGGAAAGACGACGACGCTTTATTCGATACTGCAATATGTTAATTCCCCGGAAAAGAACCTTGTTACTGTGGAAGATCCGGTGGAATACCTTCTTGAAGGCGTAAATCAGGTCGCCGCCCGAGTAGAAATAGGCCTCACGTTTGCAAATGTCCTGCGGTCAGTCTTAAGGCAGGACCCCAATGTCATTATGGTAGGCGAGATAAGGGATTTTGAGACCGTAGATATCGCTATAAAGTCGGCCTTGACAGGCCACCTTGTTTTGAGCACTCTCCATACTACTACGGCGACCGGATCGATCGTGCGGTTAGTGAACATGGGCGTAGAGCCGTTTCTTCTTGCCTCTTCACTGGTGCTTGTAGGCGCTCAGAGACTCGTGAGGAAGATTTGCAGCGAGTGCAAGGAACCATATGAACTGAGCAAGGATGCAATGGAGCGGCTCAATATCAAGGATAAGGGAAAGATTACTTTTTACCGCGGAAAGGGCTGCAATAGTTGTCTGGGAAACGGCTATAAAGGAAGGATTGGTCTGATAGAGGTGCTTTCTCTTACGCCGAATATTAAGTCGCTTATAATGGAAGGGGCTCAGGAGTACAAGATAAGGGAAGCTGCACGGCGCGAAGGCATGAAGACTTTGAGGGAAAACGGTATTCAAAAAGTACTTGAGGGCCTGACTACCTTAGAAGAGATCCTGCGCGTTACCGTAGGTGATCAGGATATCGCGGAGTAAAACATGGTTGAATCATTCAGAGACCGGTTAATAGATATACTGGTAAAGGGCAAGCTGATAAAACAGAAGGACCTGGACAGGGCTCTCGAGATCCAGAAAAAGTCCGGCGGCTCCCTTGGCAGGATATTGGCAAGCGAAGGGCTCGTCTCGGAGAGAGACCTGATGATAGCCATGAGCCGGCAGTTGAACATCCCTCCTATAGATCTTTCCAAGTACAAGATAGATAAGTCGCTCATGGATCTTATCCCCGAAAGAATCGCTAAGCAATATTGTATAGTTCCCGTCTCCAAAATAGCCAAAGTCCTTACAATAGCAATGGTTGATCCTTTGAATATATTCGCCATAGATGACATAAAGACCCTTACCAATTATCAAATCGAGCCTATTATAGCTATGGAAAATGATATAAGGGATGCCATAAGCACTTATTACGGTTCGCAGACAATAGAAATGTCGAAGATAATGGAGGGGGTGATCCCCGATATTGAAGTGGAGCAGGAAGAAGATAAGATCGATGTAAGTGTGGTGGCGGAGGAATCGAAGAGCGCGCCCATTGTCAAGATAGTCGGGCTGATACTGAACGAAGCCCTGAAGCGCCGCGCCAGCGATATACACATAGAGCCGTGCGAAAAGAACCTTCGTGTAAGGTACAGGATAGACGGCGCTCTGCATGATGTCCTTACACTTCCAAAGAAGAACCAGAACGCTGTTCTGGCGCGTCTTAAGATAATGTCGAGACTCGATATAACGGAAACCCGGATGCCGCAGGACGGGCGCTTCAAGATAAGTTTCGAGGGCCATGAGATAGACTTCAGGGTCTCCATTCTTCCGATAGCTTTTGGAGGCAAGGTGGTCCTCAGGATCCTGGATAAATCCAGCCTAAGCATAGGACTGGATAAGCTCGGCTTTCTCCCCGGGCCCTTAAGCACTTTTAAGACGGCCCTTGAACGGCCGTACGGGATGATATTGGTTACCGGGCCCACCGGAAGCGGGAAATCCACGACGCTATATTCCATAATTAATCAGCTCAATATTCCGGAGCGAAATATAATAACTCTGGAAGACCCGGTCGAGTATGAACTGAACGGTATTACGCAGATACCGGCCAGGCCGGAGATAGGGCTGACCTTCGCCAGCGGCCTGAAGTCGGTCCTTCGTCAAAGCCCGGATATAGTCATGGTCGGAGAGATCAGAGATTTTGAGACGGCGGATATCGCGATCAAAGCGTCATTGACCGGACAACTCATCCTTAGCACACTTCATACCAACGATTCCGCCGGCGCCATAACGCGCCTGATAGACATGGGGGTCGAGCCGTTTCTTGTGGCCTCGAGCCTTGTGTTATCGTCAGCCCAGAGGCTTATACGAAAGATTTGTTCTAACTGCAAGGAGGAGGCCGAAATACCGAAGGGCATGTTGGAAAAGATAGGGATGAAACCTGAAGATCACCCGAAGAAAGGATCCGGCTTCTTTCACGGAAAGGGTTGTCAGAGATGTAATAATGCGGGGTATTACGGCAGGATCGGGATACTCGAGGCACTTTTGATAGATGACAAGGTTAGGGACATGATAATGAGCAAGGTCTCCAGCGACGATATAAAAAATTACGCGATAGACGGTCTTCATATGAAGACTCTGAGAGATAATGCGATCGAGAACCTTGTCAATGGTGTGACTACGCTGGAAGAAGTTCTCAGGGTAACATCGGGAGATTAATATGCCAAAATTCAAATATGCGGCCAAAGAACAAGGTGGGAAGACAATTGGCGGATATATAGAAGTCAAAGACCGTACTGATGCCGTCAACGAACTTAGAAAACGGGATCTGATCATTATATCGATTAAGGAAGAGGCTCAGGGGTTTTCGTTTTCGTTTTTTTCCAGAAAGAAAAAGATAAAGTTAGACGATCTGGTGATCTTCTCAAGACAGCTTGCCACCATGGTCGATGCCGGTATACCGCTGGTTGGCGCGCTCGATATCCTGGGTGAGCAGATGGATAATAAGACGTTCCGACAGATCATTTTAGGCGTGCGCAATGATGTGGAGACGGGCCAGAGCCTTTCCGACGCCCTCGCAAAGCACAAAAATGTATTCTCGGGCCTGTTCGTTAACATGGTCAAGGCCGGGGAGTCGAGCGGCATGCTGGACGAGATACTGGAACGCGTGGCCGAATACCTTGAGAAGACCAGTTCTCTACAAAAAAAGGTCAAATCGGCTCTTGTTTATCCGGCGATAGTCAGCGGCATGGCCGTTGGCATAACACTCCTCCTTTTATGGAAAGTGGTACCGGTCTTTAAAACCATCTTTGAAGGTTTTGACGCGCAGCTACCGGCGCCCACACTTTTTTTGATCAACATAAGTGATATAATGCAGGCATATTTTCCCGTGGTTCTTGCGCTTCTGGCGGTCATAATATTTTTTATTTCCAGATATGCGAAGTCCGAAAGGGGGAGGACACAGTTTGACCGCCTTACCCTGAGACTTCCGGTATTCGGCATCCTGTTCAGGAAGGTAGCTATAAGTAAATTTACACGAACCCTATCCACCCTGATCAAATCAGGGGTGCCTATTCTGGGTGCCCTTGAGATAGTCAGCAAGACCTCGGGGAACAAGGTTGTCGAGGCGGCGATAGAAAATGTCAGGATCAGTGTTCGTGAGGGTGAAAACATAGCCGATCCATTGACGAGGTCGAAGATATTTCCTCCTATGGTTACCAGGATGGTATCTGTTGGTGAGCAGTCCGGAGAACTGGAAAAGATGCTCTCCAAGATAGCAGATTTTTATGACGAGCAGGTAGATGCGGCGGTGAGCGCCCTCACCAGCATGATAGAGCCGTTCATAATAGCCTTTTTGGGTATTGTAATAGGCAGTATTGTCATATGCATGTTCCTGCCGATATTCAAGATAACATCAGTCGTAGGGATGTGACCTTGACAACGAAGATTATATAGGGTATACTTTACGCGTAAGGTCAAAGGGAGTGTTTTTTTAGTAAGACGTGTGTTGCAATTATATATAGAAATTAAAAAACAGCCCCAAAAGACCTTAGGAGTAACATGATGGACTTAATGGTCTTGTTGGGTTTTTTTATTATAACCTATTGTCCAGCAAGGCGTTAAGATAAAAGCGATCCCAATTTTGGGAGAAAGGGAGGTGACCAAATATGATATTTAGAAGAAAGAAGGGCTTTACGCTTGTTGAAATTATGATAGTAGTCGCAATTATCGGTTTATTGGCAGCGATAGCCATTCCGAACTTTGTAAAGGCAAGGGATACCGCTCAGAAAAATGCCTGTATTGCGAACCTGAAGCAGATTCAGGGAGCGACCCAGGTGTGGGCTATAGATGCGAACAAGTCAGGGTCTGATACGGTGCTGATGAATGACCTCGTACCGAACTATATTAAAAAGACTCCGACGTGCCCGAAGGGCGGGACTTACAGCTTGACCAATGTCGATACTTCGCCAACATGCAGCTTGACAGCAGATGGACATACACTGTAAGTTGGTAATGATTCGGAATATGCGCTTCGCACCGATCTGATGGTAGCAAGCGGTCCAGCTCTTTTGAAGAAATTCAAAAGAGCTGGATTTTTTATGGGTTCTCAAAAAATATGAAAGATATTGTTATTGGCCTCAAGAAAAAAATCCGTCCTTATATTCCGGTAATCGTCTTTTGCATAGTTCTTGTCGTGATTGTTATAATCCCCCTCAAGATCATAAGCTACGGGTTCCTGCCCGGAGACGATGCCATGCGCCACTCCGCGAAGGTAGTGTCCGGTAAGGGTTGGGACCAGATTTTGGTTATGCGTGATGTCAGCGTACCGGATAATCATCCAGGCTGGCACATGATCCTGGGATTGGTTCATGCTTTTACGGGATGGGGGACAGACCGTCTTGTGGTTTTTTCAATCGTCTTTCTGTTTATTCTCTTTAGTCTCATACCGATATTTTTCCTGAAGAGACCCGAGGCATGGCTTGCGGTGTTGCTTGCGTTTACAGTATCGAACATTACATTGGTATGGCGGCTTTTCCTCGGTAGACCCTATATCATAACGATGTCCATGCTTCTCATCTTTTGTTTTTCATGGCGCAAACTCAGCAATAAGGATCCGCGCGTCTTTTGTGTTATTCTTGCAATGATGGCAGTGGTCTCGACTTATGTGCACGGAAGCTGGTATCTCTTTGCACTGCCCGTGATAGCTCTCTTCATAGCCAGGCAGTGGCGCGCGGGAATAGTCGCGACCGTTTCTATAGGTTGCGGTATCCTTATTGGCGCTCTTTTAACGGGTAATGCATATCCATTCCTGAAGCAGAACATTATGCACATGCGCCTCGCTTTAGGCAGCCACACCTTAAAGCGTATGCTGGTCGGAGAATTTCAACCTTTTTCGGGTGACCCCATGACGGTCGCGGTGGTTTTTGCGATGCTGGCCTGGAGATCGCTGCGCGGTGCCTGGAACAGAAAGGTTTTCGACAATCCGGTATTTATACTCATGGTGCTGGGGTGGGTACTGGGTTTTTCCGTAAGGAGGTTCTGGTATGATTGGGGGATGCCCGCGCTTGTTGTCTGGATGGCGCTGGAATTCCAGGATGTCTTCGGAAAAATATCCGGTTTTTTTTCATGGAAACGGATTGCGTTAACCCTTGCGATAGGAGGCGCCCTCTACCTTGCTATTACAAACGACGCTAACGGTATATGGACGCAAAATATTACCAAAGAGTACCTGAGCGCGGACGATATAGACCAGGGGGAATGGCTGCCCGAACCGGGCGGTGTCATTTACAGTGATGATATGACAATATTTTACGATACGTTCTACAAAAACCCGAATGCGCCATGGCGCTACATCCTTGGTTTTGAAGCGGCTATTATGCCCGAAGAAGACCTTGCCATCTTCCGAAACATTCAGTGGAATCACGGAGCATACCAGGCTTTCGAGCCTTGGGTCAAGAAGATGGATCCTGGAGACAGACTTATTTTGAAGAGATCATTCGCCCTGGAGCCTAATATTCCGGGTCTCGAATGGCATTATGCGGCATCCGACATATGGATAGGTCGCCCTTATCCGAATAAGGAGCGCAAGAAAGCTATGAGCTTTGGG
>JADHVZ010000024.1 GCA_016783745.1 Candidatus Omnitrophota bacterium
AAGGTGTTATAGAAATAATCTTAAAAATATAAGGCGCTAACGCGCTAAGCAGTATTTAGTATTATTCTTGTAATGCATTGATAATACTCAAGTTCCGCAACACGTCTGACGCATCTGCCTGTTCCTAATTTTTCTAATTTTTTATGTGACGCAGTGCGTCACGAATTGGAAATGATGAAAGACAAGAAAAAACCAACGGGTATTAAATCTTGGTCGGAGGCTTACCCGCCAGCGCTTAGTGGCGGGATCCGTAACTAAGCACGAAAGAAGTCACAATATTGTTGTTCAAGAAGTTAAATTAACACAAACATTGAATAAATATGTTAGCAGTCCGAGTACTATGAATATTGACCGTTGGGCCGAACGAATATACGCCGAAAGAGATTTCGGACGTAGCATTGCTACCTCGGTGGCGGCTGGAGTAGGACTGCTGTTGTACCTGATTACCCATGATTGGGTCATAGCAGCATTTTCCGCAGTGATAGGCTTTCCTATTGTACGAATCGCGGCGTCTGCGGCGCACAGCGCCTATAAGCGGAGAGAACGATCGGAGACCGACGAACGAAAAGCCAAAGAACTTTTCGAGAGACTTAGTGCAGACGAAAAGAATGTCCTTTACGAATTTGTAAAATGCGGTGGAAGCGTCATGTCGTGGTTTCATGCAAACCGGGTGAATTTGTCGGAGACAGGGGTTGCGTCACTAATGCAACGCAAGGTCCTTTACTCGACCATGACGCCAGACGGGATGCGTGAAGCAGTCGGTATAGACGTTGACATCTTCGACGAGGCTCAGAAAGCTTATGCGCGAGAACGAGAAAAGGACTTCTAACATCCACTTCGAGTCCGACCGCTTACCCCTCCGCTGCGCTCCAGGGGCAAGCGGCAGCTCAGGTGGAACATTGGGCGGTATGGATAAAAGGGGACGGTTCTATTTTCTTCACAAATAGGCAGATCACGGGGACGTGTCAAAAGTGCCAGGCTGTAAGCCAGTATAGTGCAAAGCGTCTGATCTTACTGCTGTTATATGGAAATGAGGTAGTAAACAAACGACCGATTGTTTGGAGCGGAATGCAAAGTGGTCGTAAGCTTACTTATGCTAACGGGGCTTAAGACATACAGCATACAGATGCCAGTATACAGATGCCACTTGACATAACGACGTATGTCTGCTATCATCAAGTGGTCTGCGAATTAATAGTTACAATGGCGTAACACATTAATTTGCTAGAGAAATGAGCTACAATGAAAACCAACGTAATACCATATTCTGAAGTAAAACCGACATTTGTATGTCGGTTTTTTTATAACTACATATGTTGTGCGAAAAATAATTCGAGGGCACATACGCAATGAAGAAGATATTGAACAAAATAGTATGTTCTATTCTAATCGTAAGCGTATTTCTATTTAGTTGTCCTCCGGTTTCTTTTGCAGCCTCAAGCGGTAAGAAAAAAATCAAGATAACCGATGGAAAAGAAGCCGAAGAGGCGTATTATAGACAAGATTACGGTACTGCAGTATCCATTTTTGATTCCCTAAGGGAGAATAAAGACAAAAACTATGCGTTGTGGAATAACCAACTCGGTAGCATTTATTTAGCCAAAGGCGATTGTAGAGAAGCGACGGATGCTTTTTTGAAAGCGCATTACTTAATGAATGATATAGCCGCTTTCAAGGAACTTGAAAGCGGCGCCGTATCGCTAATAGGCGCCGAAGCCCAAAAGGCTTACAAGGGGGACCCTTACGAAAAAGTGTTTAACTCTTTATATGTTGCTTTGTTACTCTACGCCGAAGGGGATCTTGATAATGCCTTGGCGGCATGCAAGAATGGTATTCTCTGCGATTCTGATGTGCAAGCCGATATGTACCAGAGCGATGTTACCGCGCTTTATTTGCTTGCTTCCAGGATAAATCTAATGCTCGGAAATAATACAGCAAGTACTGAATACTACAACAAAGCTCTTGAGGCCTATTGTTTGACCTGGCCTACCAATCGGCCGCTTGTTGGTGAAGAACAGGGATGGTTGTCCTATTTTAAGGAGAAACAGGAAGAATTGAAGAAGCTAGACGCCCCTGAGAAGAAAAGTAAAGCAAAAATCAAAAAAATCGAAACGCTAAATGTAGAAATAGGGAAAATTGAAAGTGATATTAAGGCATTGCAGGATCAACGCCAAAATAATGATGCCAAAATAGATCCCTCGGCCCTTAAAGATTTCTTAGACTTAAAAAATAATACTCTCCTTATCCTTGAGCTGGGGAGAGGTCCTCTCAAGTATCAGATTGGTCAATACGGGCAGTATGCGCTTTTTACAAATAAGCCGTGCCGCGTGAAGAGAGTCGAAATCATGGTGGATGGCAACCGACTATCCGACAACAAGATGTTCATGGATAGCGATGTATATTTTCAGGCGAGAACACGCGGTGGTAGAGAAATGGACAGCATTCTAAAAGGAAAAGCGCAGTTTAAGCAAACAACCGCTGATATGGCAATGGGATTTATGGACGCTTCTCGTAGTATAATAAATACGGCCAATCAACAAGCTGCGGCGAATCCTTATTCTGACAATTCCGGCGCGCTTATGCTCGGAGCCGGTATGGCCGTAATAGGTCTTGTGGCTGCCGTAGCCAGCGCAGCGGCGAATCCGACAGCTGATGTAAGACATTGGAGTCTTATGCCTTCAGAAATCCTTATTCTGCCCGCCAATTTGTCTACCGGGCAACATAGCGTACAGATAAATTGCTATGGTTTTGATGATCAGATCATACCTTCGTTAAGTTCCACAATGGATATCGACATAATAAACGACAATAATAACACAGTGTTTAAAAGACTCATTTAAATTAAACCGGAGAAATTAATGAACATAAGAAAATGGGCCTTGCCTATTATAGTTATTGCATGTTTTTCTTTAACAGGATGCGTCGGGTCATCGGGCAATTATTTCCTGAGAAAAAATCAAGAAAGGCTCGAGCTGAAAGAGGGTTATGGAGCTATGCTCTTAACTTTTCATGCATCGGGAGTAAAAACTTTTACGCCCTATACTTTGACAGTACAAGAAATTAACCAATACAAGGATTTTTCTAAAAAGCCTCTTAAGCCGATCACCGTACAAAAGCTTAAGACAAGTGGGGATATTTATCTCTTAAATACTACGCTTCCCGAAGGCACTTATTTGATCAACAATATAGGCGGTGGCTTAATGTATGGCACACGATTCTATATTCCCAGTGCTAAAGTATGTGATATTACATCGGGTAAAGTCGCGTATGCGGGCCGCTTAGAAGCTCTTTTTGGAAACCAGAAATTTGTTTATGGCCAGGGACACACATACGATACATCTCTTACCGTGACAGATCTTTATAATGAGGATATTCCGTTGTTTAAAACCGAATATCCGATACTGCAGAACGAAAGAATCGATATGGACTTGTTATACTAAAAGAAAGGGCTATCATGAAAAGGTTATTATACTCGGTAATTATTTTGGGGCTCTTTTGCTCCGGATGCGCAACTACCATGACAGTTCCGTCTCGCACAACAAGAGTCATGCCTGACGAAGAAGATCGTCTTGGCGGCACGGGCATAGAGTCTACCGATGTTCTGACGGCATCCCGGAAAATGGCCGAATCAATTTTATCGGTTCCCGAAATCGCAAAGGCAGATGGTGTTCCCAGGATAGCCATCTTACCGGTAAAAAATTCCACGCGTTTTGTCATTGATAAAGATATATTCACAACGAAGATCAGGATAGAATTAAATAAAAACTCCAACGGCAAAGTAAGATTTCTTGCCAGAGATAGGATGGAGGATATTCTAAAAGAACGTGAGGGGAAAAGAGAGAGCCTCTATTCGGCCAGCAAAGAAGAGGATTTATTAGGTGTTGATTTTTATCTGACTGGGGATCTCAAAGGTATTGCTAAGGCTACGATGGGCAATAGGTCCGATTACATATTGATGTCATTCCAACTTATAGATACCGAAACGAGCGATATTATATGGGAAGATGCCTACGAAGTAAAACGAGTTGGCATTTCGGGCGTCGCTTACCAGTAATTCAATAAGTTTGCATAAATGGAACAGGAGCTTATAATGGAAAGAAAAATAATAAGACAAATTGCGCTTGTTTTAAGCACAGCATTTACATTGGTCGGATGCGCTACGGTTCCTGATAAAGCCATCAGGGAAACAAGTAAACATGGCCAGTACGAGGACACAGAAACTGTCATAATGCTCGATAAAAAGATACGGAAATTTCTCTACGTGGTTGACCAATCCGAATCCAAGACGGAGGACGGTCGACTTGCAGTAAGCGCGAAGTTTATAAACAAGACCAATGGTAAGTTGGAAGCTCAGGTTCAGACAGTATTCAAGGATGAAAACGGTAACATGAGCGATCAAACCAATTGGGAATTGATATTAGTTCCTTCCGGTTCCCATTATTACTATAAGGCAGCATCCCTAAATACCAAAGCAAAAACCTATACCATAAAGTGCAGGTCAGTATTGAAAGAAAGAAAAAGCGCATTATGAAAATAAAACACATACCACACCTTTTTGTATACACAATAATAGCTGTTTTTTTGCTAATATTGGGTTCGGGTGATAGTAAAGCTGAGTCCGATGGCAAAACAAATGAGGGTACTTATAAATATCATCAGAAACCTCTGGCAAAAGTAAAAAAGAAAAATAAGAAATTTCTGGTAGCCATTTCTGGATTCGATAATAAAGTAAATATTGAAGGAAGCCCTTTTAATATCGAAGACGATAAAGACAAAAGCGAGGAAGCTGAAAAAAACATAAAGATTATCCTTGAGTCAGGCGAAGAAGCCAGGAAAAAGGAATTAACCGAGAAAGACACCATGCCGGGTCTTCTTACGACCGCATTGCGTGATACCGGTATGTTTGAAGTGGTCGAAAGAAAAGAGATCAACGACCTTATCCGCGAAATTAATTTTCAGCAATCCAAGTGGGTGAAAACGCAGGATGCTAATACGCTCGGCAATATATATGGTGTTCAATATATAGTGACAGGCGATGTGCTTAAAAACGAATCTGGGGAGAAGATAGGAAAGAGCTATTATACTATCGCGCTCAGAATGTATAATGTTAATACGGGGGAAGTTGTTTCTTCCTCAGCTAGCAATGCACCTTATATGCGCCAGGCCATAGACGCAGCAGTTAAGGATCTTGCAACTAAAGCCGGTTCCAGCGCATGGTCCTGTAGAGTAGTCGGGATGACCGAAGGAGGATTATTTATCAATGCGGGCCTCAAGGACGATATAAAAGAAAAAGATGTATTCTATGTGTCTAGGATAAAAAATGAGATTACCGATCCGATGACCAAAGAAATATTGGGATATGGGAAAGATAAAATTGCACTGATCAAGGTGGATGAGGTACTTGAAGATAAATTATCGCGCGCAAAAGTACTTGAAGGCTATGAGGCCATTAATATAGGAGATGTGGTTGAAGCAGAGAGGATTGATAAAAACAAGCCATCTGAGATGGAGTTATGGAAAAAGATACATGGAACTGACAAGTCTGGCACGGCTCTTCCAGACGAAGAACCGTCGAAATATTCGCTATCTTCGGAAAATGCGATATCTCCGGAAAATATTATGGCACAATACGGTAAATCCGTTGTTAAAATACAAACTAATGCGTCAGTAGGAACGGGGTTCATTATAAATGGAGATGGACTTGTAGTGACTAATTATCATGTCATACAAAATGCGAAGACCATAGACATAAAGGTTATAGAAGAAGAAAAGTATTATAGTAACATTGAAGTTGTCAAAACCGATACTGTTCGAGATTTAGCTTTATTAAAAATGCCAGGCGCTTATGGGCTAACTACAGTGACATTGGGTGATTCGGATTCTATTGAAGTCGGAGAAAGGGTCATCGCTATTGGAAATCCTGAAGGGTTGGAGAACACGATTTCCGACGGTTTAATAAGCGGTATTAGGGATACAAATGGTGGCAAGGTAATACAGACAAGTGTTCCTATTACGCATGGGAGTAGCGGAGGACCGCTGATGAACATGCACGGAGAGGTGATAGGTGTGATAGTAGCAGGTTACGACACAAAAGGTGACCTAAATTTCGCGGTCCCGATAAACTATGTTAAAGAAGAAATGCTTTAGAATACTGAAAATATACAAATTAGCACGAGAACCTTCTCGTGATTATATATATGTACGTGTATAAAAAGTAGTTAACCGAGGAGGTGCGAAATGACGAAGAAGTTTTTATTAGTGTTGATGCTAATATCAGTAGCAGTGTTTTATTTAGCAAATGATGTTTTTGCGCAAGACATATTTTTAACAGACGTAAGTTTGGGCGAAAGAATAAACCTCGGATTGAATTGTTCAGTAGTTTTACCCACAGAAGATGAGTCTGATGCAGGGATATATGTGGGAGGATTATTGTCCTATGATATCTTAAAATATCTTGCTGTAGGAATTGAATCAGGATATGTTCGATATGATTATGCATATCAAAGTATTAAAATTGGAACTTTAAACGGTTGCCCTCTTCTTGGAGATGTTATACTAAAAGCGCCTGTCGAAATGGGTGAGTTTACGCTTACTCCCTATGGTGTCGTTGGGACAGGAGTTCTTTTTTCCAGTTTTGATGAAAGTAGTATTTTCGAGGCGCTTGGATATACAGTCGACACAGAAACAGCGTTTCTTATGAAATTTGGCGGCGGCATTGATTTCTATGTGACGGACAATATAGCGTTGAATTTCGAGGGAAGCTATTATTTAGCTGATATAGATATAAAAGAACAGTTGCTTGGGCAAACATATCCAAGTACCATAGATGCAGATGCTTGGTTTATCGGCGGGGGCGCAAAGATTCGCTTTTAGTTAAAAATATGCACGAGATCGTTAAGGAAAGCGATAAGGTTGTTACGTTTTAGCTTGGATGGATTCGATGCGGCTTTTGCGTTGTTCCGGTGTGTTTAGACCGGCTATCCGGAGCAGGGTTTTTCCGGAGAATCGGTTGATTAGGGCTTGGTCTTCGGTGTTTTTCAGGCTGGATATAAGGTCAGCCGGGAGTTTCCCTAGGATAGTCATCAATTGGGATACCCGGGCCCGAGTGACTCCGAACTGGGTACCGGCGGTTGTGTATGTTCTTTGAGGGTTTTGGACGAGGTATTCCTTGACCGTTATGGCCATGGCCACGATATTCTTGTAAACCGGCTTAGGCTTGTGGGGTAAGGCGGGCAAAGGATCGTATAAACTGATGGCAACTCCTCGGCCGCGCCTGCGATACATCTTCACAAGTATATGTATTTCCTTGCACTTCGAGAGACGCCCCCTGTAGTGTTCTGAGTCCACAGTGGGGAGGAGAGCATGAGATTGCGCACCTTTTGAGTCTGCCGGATAAGAATGATCTTATAGGCACCAGAGACTTCTGCGTTATGAGCCTTCTTTATTCATCGATGATGCGCCCTAAGGAAATATTCAGTCTCAAATTAAAAGATATAGACTTCCGGCTTAAGCAGATCCTTGTAAGAAGGCCTAAGAATAGGAAAGACAGAATAGTTCATATCGATACCTATACGGTCTTCTTTATCAAGAAATACATAAAAGACGTGAGACCATGGCTTCTTAAGAGCAAGCAATCGGATAATCTCTTTATAAGTGCGACAGGGACAGATTTAAACCGCAGTGCCTTTGCGGCTCACTTCTCGAGGAGATACAGGCCTGTCATCAAGGAGAAGTTCCAAAAAGACGTGACCGCATATACCTTCAGGCACTCATCTGCGACGCATTGGCTTGACAGCGGCGCCAAGAAGAAGAAGGACATACTTCCATACGTCCAGAGGCAATTAGGTCATGAGAGCCTCGAAAGCACTGCCATATACACTCATATTGCCATAGAACCTTTGAGGCAGATGTTCAAACAGTATCATCCCCGGGAACTCGATCTGAAAAAACTTCACAAAATTCCTTCCCCCGACGATATTATCTCGCCACTGGAAGACGACAAAGACAGCAAATAAGATCCATTTAAAAAAGGTTGATTTATTTGTTTTATATGGTATACTGAAAACCTGCACAGAATAATCAAAAGGAATGATCAATAATAGGGCTTCACAAAATTCGTTCTTTTAAAGATCGGGAATGAAGGATTTGACAAAGCGCGCCTTGTTTTTATTGCCGGTTTTAACGGCAGCCAGGGCGACGAGTAAGACTGTGATATGGGCAATAGTGCAAAGATTACGGGTCGCATTAAGCCCTATCACAGATGGCCGTTGCATTAGTATGCTTAAGAGGCGGGAGAATATCCTTTCGCTTGAACCGCGAAGGTTGTACAGCTTTTTGAAAGTCTGGGACCCGTAATCGATATTATCTCTTATGGATGTGTCCACGTCTATCCTTAGGTTAGTGGTACATCCGTACCGGTTACTATAGAACTTGGGGTGGTTCCAGGGGCAGAACCATCCGACTTTGCGAGCGAACTTCTTGCCTGCCTTAATAGGGCAGACGAATTTATGTCTCATGCGATTTTGCTCTTTGTCATAGAATTTGCCGCGGGATACCATCTCGAAGCCGGCAACACATATAGGTATACCTTTGCGCGATAGTTTTATATCAGGATCTTTAGAGCGCCTGGGATTTCTAGCTATCACGGGTTTTGCCCTTAGCTTTTTAACAATAAACTCAATGATGGTATGTGAATCGAAGGCAGAATCGCCCAGCACTGCTTCAACAGGCAACTTAAAAGCTTTTTTAGCATACTTGAGCTGAGGAATTATTAAGCGTTGTTCATATACATTGGCGGGTTCTGTGATCTCGGCTATGGGCAACTCCGATAATGCGTCGTTTAAAACATGATTGCGATATCCCCAGAAATATTCGACTTTTCTCTTGCTGGGGTATACGGCATATGCGCCCAAGCGGGCATCGGGATCCCCCTTAGGGATCCTAGTTTTATCGAACCTGTTGCGTACGTTAGTTTTTAAATTGTTCTCTTTTACATTGGCTTTGATTGGGCATGAATCAACCGAGATATATCGGCCGCTGATATGGCCAAGTTCGATTAGATCTTTGACTAAGCGCTGCCGCACCGTTTGCAGGATTTGGTTGGGGGTATCTTTTAAGAACGATGAAAACCGTTCTGTAGAAGGGAAACTACTGAATCCGCATATTTGGGCAATTTGAGGATAGCCTTTAATCTCACGGGTCAATTCTGAGAGCTTCAGTATGGAGCGAAGGTTTTTATATATGAGCGCATTTAACAAAGCCTGTTTAGGATGTGGCGGTCTTCTTTTGGTTTTTTGCCGTTTCATGGGAAATCTCAGCAGTGAGAAGAACATCTCGAATTTCTTAACATACGTTCTTGACAGTTCTTTGGTTAATAGGAGATTTTGTTGAAACATGAGTACCCCCTGAATTTTGTGAAAGGCGCGGCTTTTTAAGCTGCCTTTATCATACTAAATTCAGGGGTGGAGGTAAATTGTTATTGACGAGAGAGGGCGGAAAAACGGGGGGTCTTCACAAAATCGGAAAATTGCCCTCCTCCCCCTAAAAAGAGACCAAAAAAGGCATTTTTGGAAGAAACTGGAAAGTTTCTCCGACGAGAAAATGGCAGGAGGGCAAAAAGAAACGAGGATTTACAATTCTTCGACGAGAAAATAATTTTGTGAAGGGCACGATCAATAAATTAAGGAGATAGGAATATGGCAAAAAAGAAGACACCAGCCAAGCCTAGCAAGCAAAACGATATTATACCGCAGATGAAGGAGGAGTTCAAACGCCATACCAATGTTTTAATGGAAGAGATGAAATCCACCGTAAAGACAGTCACGGAACAGCATACACAGGTTATTGGAAAAATAGATGGGCTGAGAAGCGACGTGGATGAGCTGAAAAGCGACATGGCAATTGTAAAGCCTGCGGTTGAAAAACTGGCCAGTGACATGAAAGAAGTAAAATCAGAGCTACATAGTGTCGAGGCCGTAGTAACAGAAAACTCCAGAGATATAAAGACATTAAAGACCGATGTTAATGCGCTTAAGACCGATGTTAAGGAGCTTAAGACCGATGTTAAGGAGCTTAAGACCGATGTTAAGGAGCTTAAGACCGATGTTAAGGAGCTAAAGACAGGCGTTGTGGAAAACTCCAGCGGTATAAAGGCATTGCAGAAGGGTCAAGAAGAGCTAAAGACAGGTCAAGAGGAAATTAAGCAGAAGCTTGATAGTGTCGCTACCGACCATGAACATCGCCTCCAGAAACTCGAGACCGCATAGCGGTCTTTGATCTAATATATCCCGTCCAACCGCATAATTGCATTCCTGCCATATATAACGTGTTGAAATATGGGCTCCTGCTCTTTGAAAGGCTAAAAATGGGGCGTATCCGCTTGGGACCCAAATCGTTTCCCAAGCACGCCAAAACGCCAGTTTCCTAAATCGCCAAAAACGCCACAACTCATTACACTATTGTCAGTTATGGAAAGTGCCATTTTTGGGCATGTGGTGTAGGTAGACCCCAGGGGCATAGTTGGGTAAGTAGTCTTTTTAGTTTTCTTGCTGGTCTAGCTGGTGCAGTTACAGCAGCAGTCCTGACACCAATAGTCGGTCCTGTTTTTGCCGGAATGGCTGGTGGTGCAGTTTCTGGTGCTATCTTAGGTGCCATAGACGGTGGTCTAAATGGGGCCCTGAAAGGCGCTGCCTGGGGTGCAGGAATAGGTGGTATATTAGGTGCCGGATATGTGGGTTTCGAGTCAATAGGCTTAGGAGGTGCTTTCTTAGCAACTGTAGCAGTAGGAGGTGCTGCCTATGCAGCAACTACTGGAGGACTTGAAGGCTTGGGCGACTATGCTGCTGGTGTTGCTGGTGCTTTTTATGGAGGATCGTTAGGAAACGCTTTAACCACTAAAGGTGCTTCTGTTCAGACTCCCGCAGGTCAAAAAGAACAAATGTCCGATGCAAAGACTCAAGACGTAGAAAGATTGCTAAGAAATTTTGTTGAAGTAGAAACATTACTAAAAGAACAATATGGTCAATTTCAAGGTAAGTTGCTTTCAGATCAGGCGATAGCTAAATTTGGATCTAATCCATCACCTGAAGCAATAAGAAATTGGTTTAAAAATCTTCCATCACCAACTCCGAAAGCAAATAGTGTGAATTGGAAGGCAGTTGGCATAGGAGTCGGTGAAGTTATTTTTGGAATCGGAGCAGTTGTTAGTAGCGTCGCTGCGGGGACCGCGGCCACTGCAGCATCTGGTGGCACTGCGTTTGCACCAGCCGTGATTTATGCGGGAGGAGGCGTTTCTACAGGCTTTGCATTATTTGCTCTTGGAATGGGTGAAATTGCCAATGGGCTTAACGGAAATAGGTCTGTAACAGTTGAAGCATTACGGATATATTACAATAGCGCACCACCTGAGGTTACTCTGTTTGATGTATTCCAGTAGATAAAAGAGAGGCTACGATTATGAAGAATAATCTCGATCAATTGCAGGTCGCAACAGCCGGTTTTATTCAAATTTATGTTGCGTCATATGTGTTTTTTAGAATACTTTTATATGTATTCGGGTATCTCATTCACGGAAGTACGGCAGAGGTAAACTATCTTGTCACGTTTGTCATCGGTATGTTTGCCTTGCATGTGGCTTACACTGGATTGCTTTTACTTAAACGAAAGAATTATGCAAGAATAGGTTCAATATCAAATATGTTCGGTTTAGCAGTCATTTCTTTAGTTATCATTTTCTTAGTAGATTCTCCGACACCGCATTTATTGGTTTTTTCTATTTTTCTGCTGTGTGCGTCTATTTACTTCATTTATTTCTTGACTCGACCTAGGGTTAAGGAATTTTTCATTCAAAAACAAATCTAGCCCCATTAAATCTGATGTGTCAGGTCTTGACTTGATAGATATCTTCAAAAATTAATCCCAAGCACCTCGCTTGGGATTTTTTATACTTCGACTTCGCTCAGTATAAATGCCCATCGCCCCATGCCCTCGGCGCCGCCCCTTGACATTCCGCCATGCTGATTCACCGGTTCCAAAATGTCAAGGGTCCTTCGGAGGCGTCGCTCGGGCTGGCCAAGCAACGCGCCCGTGTCAAATCCCGCAGAGTCTTGGCAAATGCGGTAGTGGCGGCTGATGCGGGCAGCCGCCACTACCGCTTGCGTTCTCACTCGTAATTGCGGGCATCGTAGATGCCGAAGCAATCCCAACCACTCGCTCGTCCGCTCCGTCTTCGCCTAAGCGTGAAAAAAAGGAGGCTCAGCCGGTTTGCCGAGTCTCTGGGCGTCCTTTTGAAAGAGGAATCTGCTTTATCCCCCTTTCCGCAGGCCCGCCTTCGGCGAGTACGTCCCCCCAAAGGGGGACTCTGCGGTAAAAGAACAGGCCAGATTTTTGCCGCCACCCAAAAATCTGGCCTGCTAGCTCAAGACTCACGTCGCTATTGCTATACCTCCTAAAATATGATAGTATAAATAATGATGGTTCGAGTCCTGCTCGGGGAGGCCATTATTTTCTTTCTCCTTTAACTATGTAAGCTACCGCGTTATTATTCAAAATATAAAATATATGTATAATTGTATTGACAAAAAGATGTACATAGTGTATAATTAAGCCATGAAAGAAACTAAAGGTGGTTTTGTTTGGGATCCCAGAAAAGAAAAGATTAATATTCGTAAGCATGGCATTAATTTTATCACAGCGGCTAAGGTATTCAAAGATCCAAAAAGAAAAATATTTATCGATTCAAGACATGATGAAAAAGAACAGAGGTATTTCTGTATAGGAAAAGTCAGAAATAAGATACTCACCGTAAGATTTACATATAGAGAAGAAAAAATTAGGATATACGGAGCTGGATATTGGAGAAAGGGGAGAAGATATTATGAAAAGGAAGAGATTTGATAAGGATATGCCTATGGGAAAGCTACAAAAGGTGGATGACTTTTTACCGCCACCGGAGAAGCTTGTCTTGCCTGAGCGCACAATTAAGGTCACGCTTCGATTGAATAAATCTAGTGTACAGTTTTTCAAAGAACAGGCTAGGAAGTATCATACAAAATATCAAAAAATGCTGAGATTTTTGGTTGACAAATATGTTGAAAGGTACTCGGCGTAATATCAGCGTCAGTAAAATAATCATATGCCTAATGTGTAAAATAAGTCTGTAAAACCTACAGCTTGGTTCACGAAAGAAGCGTCAGACGTGTTGAGCAACTTCAATAAAGATAAGGTGTTATAGAAATAATCTAAAAAAAATTAAAAAAATATGTAAGAAAACACCTCTTTTCACGTATATATAGGTGAAGGGAGGTTTTTTTATGCCATATTACACAAGAAGCCACCAGTTATCGGGAAGCTTGTTATATCATGTCTTAAACAGGTCCAATTCAAGCATTAAGATATTTCATGACAGTACGGATTATGAGTATTTTAAGTGTCTTGTCTTGAAATATAGCGCGGGTAAGGATGTAAAAATCTACCATTATTGTATTATCTTCAACCATTACCACCTGCTTTTAGAAATTGCTACACCTGAGGAGCTATCCAGCATAATGGCTAACATAAACAGGCTATATGCTGTCTATCATCACAAAAAGTACAAAACCAATGGATATTTATGGCAGGGGCGGTTTAAATCACTGCCCATTCAAAAGGACCTATATATGTTAGGCTGCGGTAGATATATTGAGCGTAATCCTGTTGCAAGTAAAATAGTTACTAAAGCAGAAGAATATCTTTATAGTAGTGCCCGGTATTATGTGCTGGGATCGCCGGATAATCTAGTATACGAGGATCCGCTATATGGAGAATTTGGCAGAAGTATTGATGAGCGTAGGGAGGAGTACCGGAAGTTTCTTTTAGGCTTTGACTCTAAAGATGAAAAGTTGTATACTGATTTTGAAACACCAATGGGCGATTCTAGCTTTAAAGCCAAGCTTATCAAGCAATGCGGTCATTATATGCCCAGAAGGAAGGGAAAGGCGCTAAGCAGGATTTAGTATTATTCTTGTAATGCATTGATAATACTCAAGTTCCGCAACACGTCTGACGTACCCCTATATATAGCCTTAAAAAAAGTGTCTGTCCCCTTTTTCCTTTTTCTTTTCAAGCACATTTCACTTGGGGTTTTCTATTGAAAGAGGTATAATTTTAATCATGGTTAAGACAAAAATAATCGCTACATTGGGACCCTCGAGCAATAGTTACACGGTGATACGTAAAATGGTGATCGCCGGGCTTGACGTTGCACGGCTAAATTTTTCGCACGGCAGCCATAATGCCCAATTGCAGCGCATTCAGCTGGTCCGGAAAATCAATAAAAAATACAGGCGGCATATTCGTATTATGCAGGATCTGGAAGGGTTTCGGATCAGGGTGGGCCGCTTTGGCGCGGAGAAGCAGAGGGAGCTTGTTAAGGGAACGACGGTATGGCTGACTGCTCAGGAAGGCCCCTCAGACGTGCGCGCAATACCTTTTGACTACAAGGGCGATCTAAGAAAAATAAGCGCCGGAAAGATCATTTATATAGATGACGGCAACTTGATACTTAGAGTGAAAGACTCAAACAAAAAAAGGGTAGAAGCTAAAGTAATAGAAGGCGGCATATTGAAGGAGAGAAAAGGCATAAATATACCCGATGTCCGTATCCCTTTTTCCGGTATGACAGAAAAGGATAAGAAGGACATCGAATATGGGATACTTCATAATGTAGATTATGTGGCGCAGTCATTTGTACGCCATAGGATAGATGTCGAAGAAATCAAGAGAATCGTCAAGCCAAGGAGGCCGCGCTGCCTGATGGTAGCAAAGATAGAAAGCAAGGAGGCCATAAGAAACATCGATGATATCATAGAAGCCTCCGACGGCATAATGATAGCGCGGGGCGATATGGGTATCGCCGTTCCTATTTATCAGGTCCCTATAATACAGAAGCAGATCATAAGGAAGTGCAATCAGAAGAAGAAGTTCGTGATCACCGCAACGCAGATGCTTGAACACATGACCGAGCATTCAAGGCCCACCAGGGCCGAAGTCACCGATGTAGCCAATGCCATACTGGACGGCACTGATTTTGTCATGCTTTCCGGGGAAACGGCGGCAGGGCGCTACCCGGTGCAATCAGTTGAGATGATGAATGAGATCATAAAATATACGGAGAAAAAGGGTAATTAGGGACGGCACCGAGAAGGACATTGATGCGAAAGTTTCTTAGATCTGGTTTAATATTTCTCCTCTTGATCAATATTTCGGCTGGGTATATATCCTTTGCCGAAGACCTCGATTCCACTAAACCCCCGAACAAATGCCTCCGCGGTTTAACCATTACAAACGGGACAGAGTATGAGCTTTCCGCGAGAGTCACAGGGGAGGACATCTTTATCTTTCGTAAGATTCCGGCGGGCCGGACAGCTACGCTCAAATTTGGCCCGGTGGAATGCGTTACTCTGAACGTCAGCGGTCATAGGACCCGCGTGATAAGGCGCGATGCGCCTCCGCGCATACTGCCTCCGCAGACACCCCCAAAAAGGCTGGAGGAGGCGGCTACGCCGGATCATTATGCCGGAGACGGTTGCCCCGAAGATCATCCGACGCATATCGCGGGGCTTCAGGGATCTTCCACTGCTGAAGAAACCTCGTTAATCACAGATCTTAGATGGTCATCTTCTTCGATTATACCCGAAGACAGGCAGGAGGTAGGCGGACAGGGGGCTCTCGGTACAGCCGTGCCGGTGAAGGTTTCATTTTCAGAGGACAGCTACATCTGCGGCTGGAATGTAACCGAGGGCTTGGGTTTCTTCATCACAGAAGGGGTCAGCGTACTCGCTTTGTTGATAGACTGTCCGTGGGAGGGAAAACGCAACTGCGGCTGTGACGGCAAGGGGTGTATTTGTGAGGAAAAACAGGAATGCGGCGGCACATATTTGGGGACGTTTATAGATGATGACGGTAGGGAGATCAAGGAACAATGGATCTGCCGTAAACATGTTCCTCCTTGTGTTTGCGGGGGCAAGGGTTGCGCGTGTAAAGGCCGGGGCGGATGCTCCGGGGCGACAGAGTGTTTGACCGGCGGATGTGCGACTGTGGACTGCGGATGCGGGAAGGTGTGTCTGAACGCCATGCCGTGCGAAAGTGGCCGGGACTGTTCTGCAGACGGATGCGGATTAGATGAGTGCTCGTGTAAAACGTCGTGCAGGATGGAGGGATTCGCCTGCGGCGGCGCGGGCAAGAGTTGCCGGAAGGCCGGGTGCAGGGCCGGCGGGTGCGCGTGCGCGGAGGTGTGCGGTGAAGGCGGCTTCGCCTGCGGCGGCGGCGCCAAGAACTGCTTTTTGGAAGGGTGCAGGGTCTCAAGCTGCAGGTGCGAGAATGTGTGTAAATCTGGCGGCGAATTTACCTGCGGTACCGAGAGTAAAAATTGCGGAGAAGACGGATGTAAGGCTGCGGGCTGCGGTTGCGCGGATGTATGTGAAAAGTACGACTTTGCCTGCAGCGAAAATACCAAGGACTGCGGAGAAGACGGATGTAAGGCGGAGAGCTGCGCTTGCACGGAGGTGTGTGGGAACGACGATACCCCGTGCGGCGGGCTTTTGAGGGATTGCGCGAAGGACGGATGCAAGACCGCCGGCTGCGCGTGCGCGGAGGTGTGCGGTGAAGGCGGATTCGCCTGCGGCGGAGAGGGCAAGAGCTGCGCCGAGGACGGCTGTGAGGCGAAGGGCTGCGGATGTGCGGATGTATGTAAAGAGAACGACTTCGCCTGCGGCGGCGAAGATAAAAGCTGCGGCGAAAAGGGATGCGGGGTTGACGGCTGCAGGTGTCCGGCCGCGTGCGCGCAGGACGATGTCGCATGCGCCGGAGACATCAAGAGCTGCAAGACAGACGGGTGCAAGGCCGCGCTCTGCGACTGCGCGGATGTGTGCAAAGAAGAGGATTTTGCCTGCGCCGGCGCCGTAAAGGATTGCAAAAAAGATGGATGCGGCATCAAAGGCTGTGGTTGTTCGGATGCGTGCAAGAAGGGCAACTTCGCCTGTGGCGGAGCTGGCAAGAGCTGTGCGAAAGACGGATGTAAGATTAATGGTTGCAGGTGCGGGGATGTGTGCGGAGATGACAACTTCGCCTGCGGCGGCAATGATAAAGATTGCAAGAAAGACGGCTGCGCGTCTGCGGGCTGTGTCTGTGCGAGTGTGTGCAAGGAAGACGACGTTGCCTGCGGCTCAAACATCAAAAATTGCGCGCAGACAGGATGCCGGGCCGAGGGCTGCGCTTGCGCGGCTGTGTGTGAACAGGGTGACTTCGCCTGCGGAGCAAATACGAAAAATTGTAAACAGACAGGATGCCGGGCCGAGGGCTGTAAATGCGCGACAGTGTGCACGGAAAATAATTTCGCCTGCGGCGGAAAGATTAAACACTGCAGACAGGAAGTTTGTAGGGCCGAGGTCTGCACATGCGCGTATGTGTGCGCGCAGGAAAACGTTGACTGCGGCGGAAGTGTCAGTAACTGTAGGAACAACGGCTGCAGGGCCAGTGACTGTGTCTGCGGCAATGTCTGCCGCGAGCGGGATATCCCCTGCGGAGGTACGACGAGCTGCAAAAGCGAAGGCTGCGGATGCCCCGACTGTGTCTGCCCGCCATACTGCCATAGAAAACCCTGCGGCGGCCCTCAAGAATGCGCCACCGCGGGCTGCCGGGGAAGCAACTGTGGGTGTCAGGATTTCTGCGGGAAACAACCGTGCAAAGGGACTACAGATTGCAGCTGCGGCGTGCACGACTGCCCGTCTGATTCAGCGTCCTGCGGTTCAGCGGCCTGCGCAAATATATGCAGTGCTTCCGGCCAGACATCCCCCTGCGGCGGTGCAAAGAAATGCCGCGACACCAACTGCGGCACAGACAGTGAAACCAAGTTATGCGGCTGCAAGTATTGCGTGGAGAGGCCCTGCGATGGTGCTACCGACTGCACTTGCGGTGGAACAGCTTTAGGGGGTAAATGCGACCATTGCAAGCTAAAAATGTGTAATAAAACGCTTAGTCAAAGTGAATATAATGCTACTTTGATTGGAAATACAGGCTGTCCGGAGGATCCCAACAGGAGAATTCCCGGCGCTGTCTGCTGCCGGAATCCCCAGAGGAGAACCCTCGGCGACTGCCCAGGGCCGTATTCCACGTCGACGGGAATCAGCACACCGTTCGTAACCTTAAGCAAGAAAAGCTGGTGTGGTTCTCTCGCGCAGAATACCCTTCCGGCAAACTCAGGCCATATTGACTATTTTAGAGTAGGGACTTATTGCGGAGGAAATGAAGCCTGCATCGGTCAAGCCGAGCATAATATTAATCTGATGGTGCCGACAGCGGTGAATCAGGCCGCCTGCATGGCGAACATCGACGGCGCCGAAGCGGACTGCGGCCCCTGCGGCGGAAATGATTCCTGTGTCGCCGACTATGATCAGGTCTCAAAACCATGGGGCTATTTAGCGGGTTCAGCCGGATGCTGGCCCACTTATAACGAGGAAGGCATGTCAAGCAGGCCGGTCGGAAGTGTTGTCTACGACACCGAATGCTCAATGGAATTTTCCGGCGAATGTTCCTGTCCGCGTCCCTGCGGCTCAACCTCAAGAGTGGTCCGCGGGAGAGGAAAAGGCAAGCGTATTTTTGACGCGGTAGTATGCGGCAAATGGTATTGCAATCTCATAAAAGACGGCAACGCCTGCGGCTCCGGGAATGGGCGCCCCTGTTTCTGCTACCACGGAACAGACGATATTCCGCAATATTATTAATTTTAACACCTCCGGGCTGTAAAATTTTGGTTTCTACTAAGAGGGAGTAAGAATGATGCGGAGATTTAGGATCGCGCTTTTTGCAATCGCCCTGGCCGTTGTTCTCCAAACGGTAGCCTTTTCGCAGTCTGCTGGCGCCGGTGGCTCTATTTCGGGAAAGATCACGCCTGCGAATATCCCGGCGAACGTATCGATCCTTAGATACGGAGATATCATCGCGACCGCGGATACGGATGTTAAAACGGGAGAATATACCCTTAAAGGCCTTGCGGCCGGCTCATATGCGCTCAAATTCATGGCGGAAATCGACGGCAGGAAATTATTTGTTCATGGATTTAAGAACGACGTTGGCGCTGAGAAACTTAGCGCCGAGGACGAAAAGGAAATAATCACGCTTATACAGAGCTTAAGAAAGGCGACGCTTTCAAAGGATTTCAAGAAGGCGATGTCATTTTACTCAAAAAAATACGATGACTCGTTCGGGATGTCGCATAAATCAGTCCGCGCGTGGGTGGACGGCGCCACCCGTTTTAAAGACGGGCTGGAATCTTTTGATTACGACGGCATCATCGTCGACATAACCGGCAGAGAAGATTACGCCATAGCGTCCACCCACTATACATATGCCTACAAATTCCAAAACGCCGGAAAACTTACCAAGATCGACGACCGCGTATATCTCTTCCGAAAGAAAAAGGGCAAATATAAGATCATCGGTGAAAGGAGAGTTGATATGGCCGGCCTGGCTTTAGTGGCCGAAAACTTCGAATCCCGCGTGATCGTAAATAATACACTGACCAATATAGAAATAAAAGAGGGGGACGAGGCCAAAGACAGGGACATCGACTTCCAAAAGTGTCTATCCGGAATAAAATTGAAAGATTAGAAGTAAGGGACTTATGATGAAGAAAATAATTATTTTATTGATAATATTAATGTGTTGGGCGTCCGGCGCGTACGCGAAATGCAGTATTGACCACTCTAACGGCGGAGAAGATAAGACGACCTTGGATGAGGAACGGGGCCTTTTTGAGGATAAGCTTCTGAGAAGCAGGGACCTCAAGCTGAAGGACGGCTATGAGGCGGGAGAAACCGCGCCACAGCAGCCCACCACGCCGAAGCGCAAACCGACATACGGCATCGATCCCGGCGGTTTTAAGCTGAGGGACGAAACGGACGAGCCCCCTAACGTAACTATACCCAAAGATAAGCAGCGTACCATCGTAGTTCTTTGCTGCGACAATGCTGGCTGCGAATGCCCTCAGGACGGGCCAAATTGTGAGGGAAAGACGCGAACCTGCGCTGATGTGTATTGTGGCAGGGAAGAAGGTAGCTACGGCTGCCAGTGTTCGGAAGAGTTTTGCGTTATAGGGACTTTAACCCCTCCGTGCGAAGGGGTTAAATCATGCGAATGCTTAAGCGGTATTCCGAAGCCCTTTCCCTGTCCATGGGATATGTGCCTGCCGATATGCAAAGATAGACAAATCGACATCTCTGAGTGCATGGGAGCGCCATCTTGTATGTGTATCGACAAGGGGAAAAGGTGCAACCAATGTGACGAAGATACGACATGTCCTAATATTTCAAAGCTCTTTTCGGAGGACGACTATGATATTAAGAAGCCTTGTTTCTTAGAATCTCCGCGAAGAAAGTGTAATTGCGGCTGTGGACATTTAGGCTGCCAATGCATAGAGGAGAATGAGTGCCACGGGCGAAAAGTACTCCGTTCTTGCCACTGCGCCAATGAAGTTAATCGTTTTTTGGGTGTCGGAGGAGGTAAGGCGCCTGCTATCGGATGTCCCTGCGGAGAAAATTATTACTGTATCAACAGTACGTCTATTACTGGTTACGCCCTACCGTGCGGGGGCGCGGATTCATGTTACGAAAAAGGTTGTGGGGCCGATCACTGCGCCGGCCAGGCCCTCTGGAATCCTTGGGCGAAAAATGCCTGCAGAAAGATTTGCGCGTCGGCAGAAATAGAACTAGAAGATTTAACATGCGGGGGGAGTAAAACAGAATGCAGCTGTGCGGCGGTAAAAGATCCAGATCCGGAAGGTCTCGGGTGCAATTGCGGAACATATTGCAATACAACGCCCGGATCCAAGGGCTGCGACTCTAAAAATAAAGTTATATGCCAATAAATAGGATAAGAAAAAGGGGGCAGAAAAAGTGTCTGTCCCCTTTTTTTCTTGACATATACCCCCTAGGGGTATACAATAAAGAACAGATAACTTAAAAAGGAGATCAGATGAAGCGTAAAACTACCCACGTAGAGAATTTGAATGCATTGAGGAGAATCAACGGACAAGTAACAGGCATCCAGAGAATGATCGAAGATGAAAAGTATTGCATAGATGTGATCATTCAAATACATGCCGCCATCCATGCTTTATATCGGGTCAGCGATAAGATTTTTATCAAGCATATCAAGCATTGCGTAAAAGATGCCTTTTTGGGAAGATCAAAAAAAGAAAAAATAAAAAAAATAGATGAAATAACAAGGGTTATAAAAAACTCACATAAGTTAAATTAATAAAACAGGCGCGTGTACCGGAAGATGCGCCTTTAATCCAAAGGAGGAAGGTCATGAAATTGAAGATCATAGTTTTAATCGTTGCCGCCTTAATTTGTTCCAATTATGCTTTTGCCTTAGGGGAACATGGCTACGGCGAGTGCGCTGAGGCCGTTGAGGCCGCTGTTAAGGTAAATAATGAAGCTTGCCCTGTTAGTGGTGAAAATGTAGAAGCTATGGGCGGCGGAATTGAGTACGAATATGACGGTAAGATTTATAGTTTCTGCTGTTCAGGGTGTATAGATATTTTTGAAAAAAATCCTGAAAAATATGGCGAGATTGCGGAAGAGAGCGTGGAAGAAGAGCATGAAGTAAGCGATCACCCTCATTAAAAAAGATTAAGAAAGGGTATCGATTATGGCGCAAGACCCTATCTGCGGCATGTCCGTTGACGAGAAAACCGGGCTTAACATCACCCATGAGGGAAAAAAGTATTTTTTCTGCAATAGTCACTGCCTTGAAAAGTTCGCCAAGAAGAACAAGATATCAGAGAAAGCGCTATCTAAGTGCCAGTTTACCCCTAAGAGGCCTTTTTACAAAAATAAAACGTTTATCGTTGCCTCGGTTTTGACCTTTCTTATCTTATTGTCCTTTTTTATCTCTATCCTGAGACCATTCAGAGAATCCCTTTTAATGTATTTTGGCAGGATATGGTGGGCCGTGCTTTTGGGCTTAGGTATCGGCGGAGCTATAGACTATTATATCCCGCGGGAATACGTCTCTTCCATACTCGCGATACCCCGGAAGAGAACGATACTTTATTTAGTGATCCTTGGCTTCTTTATGAGCGCTTGTTCGCACGGGATCCTGGCATTGGCTATTCAGCTACATAAAAAGGGCGCCTCTACCCCCGCGGTTATATCATTTTTACTCGCCAGCCCCTGGGCTAATATAGCGCTTACTATCATGCTTATAGGGTTTTTCGGGTTGAAGGCGCTTTACATCATATTTTCCGCGATTGTCATCGCGATAATAACGGGATTCGTGTTTCAGTTTTTAGAGAGTAAAGGCATGATAGAGAAAAATAAGAATAGCGCGGGAGTTGAAGAAGATTTCTCAGTTGTTGAAGATATCAAAGTGAGATTCAAAGATTATAGATCAAACCCGCATAGCTTTAAAAGTGACATCATCGGTGTTTACAAAGGGGCAGCGTCTCTGGGGAATATGGTGCTGTGGTGGATCCTGATAGGTTTGGGATTGGCAAGCCTTGCCGGCGCGTATATTCCCGCAAGTATATTCACCACTTATATGGGGCCGACGATATCGGGATTGATCGTGACTTTGATATTAGCGACTGTAATCGAGGTATGTTCCGAAGGTTCCGCCCCGATGGCCTTTGAGATATTCAGGCAAACAGGCGCTCTGGGCAACAGCTTTGTTTTTCTTATGGCGGGGGTGGCTACGGATTATACCGAAATAGGGCTTCTCTGGCATAATGTAGGCAAAAGAGCCGCTATATGGCTGCCCATCATCACCGTTCCACAGATCTTAGTATTAGGATATTTAGCGAATATCTTATTTTAACCCCGCCATCCGCCTCTCCGACGAGGCGCCCCCTTCATGCCAACCCACCCGCGAGGCACCATTCCTAAAAACTAAAAAAAGTTAAAAAAGATTGTAAGGATTTCGCATCTCATTCGTATATATAGGTGAAGGGAGGTGTGTTATGACAGAGAATGAATTCTGGTTATTCTTGAAAAATGCGCTGGCGAAGGGAAGGGCGATGCAATGCTCAAGTACCATAGACTCCGGAGACCCGCAGGTAATGGCAGCCGGGCAATATATCGGAGGCCATTCACTTCTGCCGAAAGATTATCAAAGTCTTTCCAGGGGTGAGATATCGGCTATGGGAGAGCTTCTTTTTAACGAAGTGACCGCGATTTCGACAAAAGAGGCCATTCTGATCTATTTGGCCCATCAACCCGCTAAAGAGGCCCTGAGTATCTTAAGGGCTTATCACGAACGGCCCGATGAGGAGCTTAAGGTCTTTGCCCATTTGGCGCTGGATGAATGCGAAATGTGGAACGATGACTGTTAGGTATGCAATTAAATAAGTAATTACTAAAATGGGGACAGGCACTTTTATATATAAAAGTGCCTGTCCCCATTTTGATAGTCTCACTTTTCTTCTCTTGCATGTTTCAATACCTTTAGGTATACTTCTCTTATTAAGAAGCAGAGGGGCATATGTATTGGAAAAAGTTAGTCGCAGCATCATAAGACGTAAAAGAAACAAAAAATTAAAAAAGGAGGAAAAGATGGCAGAAGGTGAAAGCAAACAGGATAAGTTTAAGAGGTTAGCGTCGAAGAGGGTGACTAATGCGATACAAAAGATCGAGTTAATCGGCAATCTTTCGGGCTCCAGTTATGAATGTAACGCTGAAGATGCGGAAAAGATAACCACAGCTCTTCAGCAAGCGGTGGATGGTGTGAAAGAAAAATTCTCCAAAAAGGCGCCGGAAAATAAAAAATTTGAACTATAGTTCCTAATAAGATATCCCCAAAAGGGACGTCCTCCGAAATGGGGACAGACACTTTTTGAGGCTACGTATATAGCTACAAAAAGTGTCTGTCCCCATTTTACTTTATGCGGGTTATATTTTTTCTTGCGCTACCGCTTTTCACGTAGTATTATATAGGCCAAGATAAAGTGGACATACGCAAAAAAAGGAGAACTATTGCATGAAGACAAAAGAAGATGTTAAGGTTAATGCCGTATTAGCGGAAGAGCTGGGTCTTACAGGCCAGGAATTTGATAAAATAAAAACATTACTTGGCAAGACTCCCAATGTTACGGAATTGGGGCTTTTTTCGGCTATGTGGTCGGAACATTGCAGTTATAAAAATTCAAGAAAGTTATTTCGCCTCTTTCCGACCAAGGGGAGACAGGTGTTAGTCGGCGCCGGCGAGGAAAACTCCGGTATTGTTGATATTGGCGACGGTTTGGGTGTTGCCTTTAAGATAGAATCTCATAATCATCCTTCCGCCGTAGAACCGTTTGAGGCTTCCGCAACGGGTATTGGCGGATGTGTACGAGACATATTTACCATCGGAGCGCGTCCCGTTGCCGTTTTAGGCTCATTGCGTTTTGGAAGTTTGGATAACAGCCGGGTGCAATATTTATTTAAAGAGGTCTTCAGGGGATTGGCCCATTACGCGAATATTGCGGAAGTCAGCGCGGTAGGAGGAGAAGCGTATTTTGATGAAAGTTATGAGGGCAACCCCTTAGTCAACGCATTTGTTATAGGAATAGTCAGACACGAAGATATTGTAAGGGGCGTGGCGCGCGGTGTAGGTAACCCTGTGTATTATATAGGGGGGAAGACAGGCAGGGATGGTGTCGGCGGGGCGAGTTTTGCCTCGAAAGAAATAACGGAAGAATCTGCCTCAACAAAGGGCGCCGTTGCCATAGGGGATCCGGAGCTCGGTAAACGATTGCGCAAAGCATGTTTAGAGTTGATCGAAAAGAAGGTTGTTGTGGGTATGCAGGATATGGGGGCGGCAGGACTGACTTGCTCTTCCTGTGAAATGGCTACGCGCAGTCAGACGGGAATCGAGATCGATGTTGCGCTGGTTCCCCAGGGAGAAAAAGGGATGACCCCTTATGAAATTCTTTTGTCGGAATCCCAGGAAAGGATGCTGGCTGTCTCGAAGGCAGAAGATGAAGAAGTGTTTTTAGGCATATTGCGCAAGTGGGATGTTGACGCTGTTAAGATCGGGAAGGTAACAGACGATGGTGTCATGCGCGTGAAAGAAAACGGAGTTATAGCTGGCGAAGTCCCTGTCGAGGCCTTAACAAAACAGGCTCCGCTCTATGATAGAGAGATCAAAGAACCCGCTTATTTAAAAGAGAAGCAGGATTTATCCCTGGAGTCTCTAAGCGAACCGGGCGACTATAATAAGGTCCTGCTCAAGTTGCTTGATGTTCCGACCATTTCCAGTAAGGAATCGGCGTATAAGCAGTTTACATATGTGAAGAAAGATGAAGTGATAGCCGGCGCCGGTTCGGATGCCGCAATCGTTAGAGTCGAAGGAACGAAAAAAGCTCTAGCCATAAGCGTCGATTGTAACGGGCGATTCTGCTATTTGAATCCCTATAATGGAGCGATGATGGCCGTGGCAGAGGCGGCAAGGAATGTTGTATGCGCGGGAGGAAGGCCGTTAGCTATTACTGATGGATTAAATTTTGGGAATCCCATGAAACCCGAAAACTATTGGCAATTCCAGAAGTGCATAGAAGGACTTTCTGATGCCTGCAAGGCGTTAGGTACGCCCGTTATCAGCGGTAATGTAAGTTTCTATAATGAAAATCCTAAGGGCCCGATCGATCCGACTCCGATAGTGGGAATGGTTGGATTGATCGAAGATGCGGAGAAATGCGTCACTCAGAATTTTAAGAATGAAGGTGATGTAGTTGTCCTCTTGGGCGAGAATAAGGGGGGTCTCGGGGGCAGTGAATATTTATATCAAATACACAACCTGAAAAAAGGAAATCCCCAGATTGATATGGGGGCGGAGAAATCTGTTCAGGAGGCATGCCTTGAAATGATACAATCGGAGATCATCCGCAGTGCCCATGATTGTTCGGAAGGCGGACTGGCAATAAGTCTGGCAGAGTCTTGTATTGCCAGGGCCGGCCACATGATAGGGGTTGTCGTGGACTTGGATGTCATAAAGAAAGATGGAATGCGAATGGATGATACCTTATTTGGCGAGGCGCCTTCAAGAATAGTGGTTTCTGTCAAGGCAAGTGATCTGCAAAAGTTGGAAGAGATAGCAGGCAAACATTCGATCCCCTATTATAAGCTGGGGGAAGTGCGCGGGACACAGTTTATTGTTAGAAATGATAACCGCGAGCTAATAAATATGTCCGTGACGGCACTGAGTGATGGATGGAGAAACGCCATTCCGGCAAGAGTGAAATCGGATAATTAGCTGAATTATTGACACGATACTAACAGAGCAACTAAGCGTATAAATGAATTATATAGTCACAAGTTCACTATACGGTTTTTCCACTATACACAGGGAATTTCGTATTTATAGACAAAAATACAACATATAAGTTGTAAAAGACTTGACAATACAACATTTATGTTGTATACTTGTTAGTATGAAAAAGGATAAGATAACAGGATATCAACAAACTGTGCTTAAAGCGCTTGCCGGCAAAATAGAAAATTTCTATCTAGCAGGAGGGACAGCGCTCAGCCTCTTTTATTTCCAGCATAGGCTGTCAGTAGATTTAGATTTTTTCACGCCTCAGTTTAATCCCTTGGAAGTAAAGCGCGTAATAGGGGTTTTGCAAAATGTTTTAAATAGAGAGATCAAGCTTGTAGGGCAGACCCTAAAAAAAGACATGGTAAAGATAATGGTTTATAATGCATATTTTACTAAAACGGAAATTTTAAAAATTGATTTTGTCGAAGATATCGTAAAGCTTGTAAAAAACCCCAGGATAGTAGACGGGGTAAAGGTCTTGTCGTTAGAGGACATATATATAAGGAAAATACACGCCCTTACCGGCTTTATTAAAGACGTTGATGAAGCCGGGCAAATGAAATTTGCGGGGGGAAGATCCGACGCAAAAGATTTTTATGATGTCTATTTTCTATCGCATACATTTCTTCCGCTTTCCAAGTTTACAAACAAATATTGCGATGCAACAATAGTAGAAAGTCTGATTAGGTGGTTTCGAACATTTGACAGGATGGATATGATCGATGGTCTATTGTCGCTGGC